>JBEEHO010000001.1:0-10262 GCA_041167425.1 Verrucomicrobiota bacterium
TCCTCGGTGAGATCCGGCAACCAATTTACGCGGAGCACGAATCGGTAATCTAGGTCGTGCAAGACACGCGCGCCCCAGGCCGAGAGCCGCAACACGGCCGGACCGCTCACGCCATTGTGCGTGATCAGCATCGGCCCGCGCTGGCGGAGTTTTGTGCCGGACACGCATGCTTCGATATCCGGAGCGGAGACGCCCGGAAGCGCATGAAGCCATGGCGTGGAAACGTGCAGCGAAAAGAGAGACGGCACGGGAGGGATGATGGTGTGCCCGAAAGACTGCGCGATTTGTGCGCCAGTCACCGAGCGAGAACCTCCGGTGGCGAGAAGTAATCGATCGTATTTGCTGATGCCGGCGTTGCTCAAATTCAATTCGAAGCCGCCCTGTTCGCTGATTCGTGCTCGTTCGATTCCCGTGCGCGGGAAAAGTCGCACACCTGCGGCCTTCGCTTCGTCCAGCAGGCAATCGATGATGGTGTGCGAAGAATCCGTGACCGGAAACATGCGTCCGTCCGCTTCAGTCTTGAGCGGCACTCCGTGCGCTTCGAACCACGCCACCGTGCCGCCGGGAGAGAAGCGATGAAGGGGCGAAATAAGTGCCCGGTCGCCTCGCGGATAATGCTCGCTCAAGGTCCGCGGATCGAAGCAGGCATGCGTGACGTTGCAACGTCCACCCCCCGAAATCCGGACCTTGCTAAGAAACTCCGAGCCGCGTTCGAAGATCGAGATTTCATTTTCCGGCCTGGCCCGCGCGCAGGCGATCGCGGCAAAGAATCCCGCCGCCCCTCCGCCGATGATGGCGATCTGTTCCTTTGCCACGGTCAATGAACCTCCAATCCGAGCGCGCGACATTGCGCACTGAGTTCCTGCGCGTTCTTTATCGCAAAGCCTTCGCGATCGTTATCGAAATAAATCCAGGCTTCGCGTGCGCCGCTCTGAGCAATCTTCCGGGCCCAGTCGCTCAACTCTTCCGCAGTGTAATCGTGGCGATACCAGCGGCTCCGGCCATGCAGCCGCGCGTACAAAACTTCGTTTGTCTTCACGAGGGCATCCGGCAGGCGCGGCGCGCTGACGGAGCAAAAGATCAACCCCGCTTCAGCCAGCCGGCGATAAACCGATTCGCGCCACCAGCTTTTGTGACGGAACTCAATTGCATTCCGGTAAGCCGGATCCAGTTGACCGGTGATGCTCTTCAGCCGCGACGGCGTATAGCGATAGCTGGGCGGAAATTGAAAAAGAAAACAGCCGAGCTTCGGCCCGAGGATTTTTTCGATCCCGCAAAATTCCTCCACCAGCATGCGGGTGCGGACCAGGCGCTTCTCATGCGTGATCAATCGATTCACTTTCACCGAATAACGAAACCCTTCCGGAGCATTGCGGCGCCAGCTTTTCACCGTGCTGAGCTTTGGCCATTTGTAGAAAGGCGCGTTCAATTCCACTGTGTTGAACGTGGCCGTGTAATGCTTGAACCACGTATCGGTTCGTTTCGTATCGGGATAAAAAATTCCGCGCCAATGCCAGTAAAACCAGCCGGAGCATCCGATGTGGACTTGCACGAGGCACGGTGAAGCACGCCCGCCAAGTTGCAATTGCGTCACGCATCAAACCGCGACGCGCTTCGAGGAGAATCTTGACAGGAGAAATCGCCGGAAACAGCCTGACCTGATGAACTCTCTGAATCGTTTCACCGATCCGGTTTATTGCATGATGCGTCTGCTGGCCGGCCTCATGTTTGCCTGTCACGGCGCCCAATTAGTTTTGGGAATGTTTGGCGGAATGCCTGGCGCGGACAAACCGATCATGGTGGTCGGCGGCTGGATCCAATTGGTGGGCGGGTTGTTGATTGCATTCGGATTGCTCACCCGCGTGGCGGCATTTGTCGCCAGCGGCGAGATGGCCGTGGCCTATTTCATGATGCATGTGGCTCCCGCTCCAACAGCGCTGGCCAAGCTGTTCGCGATCCTCAATCAAGGAGAGCTCGCCGCGCTCTATTGCTGGATTTTTCTTTTTGTTTTTGTCCACGGGCCCGGTCGATGGAGCATCGATGCCATGATGCGGCGCGGTTCGGCTCCGACAACACAGAGCATTTGAAAAAAGAAAAAGCGACTTAGACTCTCCTTCTATGAAACGCATTCTCGCCGCCGTCATTTTTGCGCTCCTGGTTCAAACACTTCCCGCTCAGGATTGGGCGAAAGCACGTCTGGAAAAATCTTCGCGGCATGGTGAATGGGTCGACTTTAAATCCGGTGACCGGACGATCAAAGCATTCGTCGTTTATCCCGAGCGGAAGGACAAAGCGCCGGTCGTCATCGTCATCCACGAAATCTTCGGGCTGACCGATTGGGTGCGCGGCGTCTGCGATCAGCTCGCGGAATCCGGAGTAATCGCCATCGCGCCCGATCTGCTGAGCGGGCAGACCTATGCCGATATCGACGGCGCGCGGAAAGCGATCTCGGCCCTGCCGAAGGAACAGGTCACGGCCGATCTCAATGCGACAGCCGAGTACGCGCTCACGAAAATTCCAGCGGCAAATGGAACGCTGGCGGTCTGCGGCTTTTGCTGGGGCGGCGGACAGACCTTCAGTTATGCCAGTGTGAATCCGAAGTTGAAAGCGGCCTATTCATTTTACGGAGTGGCGGTCGACAACGCGGCAGATGCCGCCAGGATCGCGTGCCCGGTGTATGGATTTAACGCGGAGAACGACGAGCGCGTAAACGCGACCATCCCGAAAGCGGAGGAACTGATGAAAGCCGCCGGGAAAAAATACGAGCCAGTGATTTACAAAGGCGCCGGCCACGGCTTCATGCGCGAAGGCGAAATGCCGGCCGCAAATGAAGCGAACAAAAAAGCGCGCGAAGATGCATGGGTGCGTTGGAAGACGTTGCTGAAGCAGCTTCCCTAAAGCGTCTGGATTTGTAGGGCGTCTGTATCAGACGCCTTCTTCGGGAGGCGTTTCACAGAAACGCCCTACAATTACTTTCCTAATTCGTCGGCCAGCGCGTTCGCATCGTAAACTTTTCGCAGCGCTTCGGTGATCGCGGCCGAATCGACTGAGACGGCTCGCGCCTGTTTGTCCGAATAGGCGACGTCGAGGGCCAGCGATTGGATGTTTCCATCGAAAATGATGCCGACGAATTCGTTGGCCTTGTTCACAACCGGGCTGCCGCTGTTGCCACCGATGATGTCGGCGGTAGAGACAAAATTGAAGGGCGTGTTCGGATCCAGCTTCGCTTTGCGATCGATCCAACGTTTCGGCAGATCGAAGGGCGCTTCGTTTTTGTGCTCGGCGGAACGCTGGTAAAGCCCGGCAAAATTTGTGAGCGCGGCGACCGGCTTGCCGTTCTCCTCGAAGCCGCGCACCGCACCGTAGGAGAGACGCAGGGTGAAGGTAGCGTCGGGATAATTACTGGTGCCTTCGAGGGCGAAGCGCGCCTTCGCGAGTTCGCCGTAGGCCTGCTGCCTGGTCTCGTCCTGCGCCTCGAAGACTTTGCGTGTCTCCCGCGCCGGACCATCGACCAGCCGGGCCAGCTCGATCATCGGATCGTGCGCGGCGGTGACGGCGCCCGCGCCATCCGCGTAGAGCTGTTTGCGCACGGCGACATCCTTTAGCTTCGTCCCTTTCACCAGCTCCGCGGCGCGCTCGGCGGGCGATTTGCCGGCGAGAACTTGATGGACGAGCGCATCACTGTTGCCGAAGGCGGTTGCCATGTCGGTGAGTGAATCAGTCAAGGTCGTTTGCTCGACATCGTCGTGGACGGGCTCGGTCGAGAACAGATCGAGCTCGAGCGATTCGCGATTGCTGTCGCGGAATTCCGGGAAGCGTTCGCCATTCGGTTTCGGCCGCTCATCGCCGGCGCGGAGGAGCCGTCGCGCATATTTGAAGAGCGTGCTGTAGAACGAGCGCGGTGCGCGATAGCCTGCGGAGGCGCGCCCGCGCGATACCTCAAAGTAATGATAAACCGGGAGGATTTTCGCGGTCTCGGCCTGCGTCTGCTTGATCTTGTCGTACGCGCTGACGGCGGGTTGCCACTGCGGATCAGCCGTGATGCCATCGCGCAGTTTCTTCTCGCGCGCGGCGATCGAACCCCAGATCTCCGGGTCGAGCAGCGCCGCCTGAATGCCGTCAAAAGCTTTCCGGCTGTTTTGAATTCCGAAGAGATCTTCGCGGACGCGCCGTCCGTTTTCGAAGGTCCGCGCGGCAAAGGCCGTGAGAAACACCTCGCGCCGATTCAACATGCTGAGGATGTAAGGCACCTCGTGGTCGCGCATATCGGCCAGTTCGTCGGTGGTCAATTGCCGGTCGGTCTTTCCGGGATGGCCGCTCACAAAAGTCAGTTCGCCGTCGCCCGGGCCTTTCGTGTTCCATTTCAGGAAGTGCTCGGGCTTGGCCGGCTGGCCATTTTCGTAAGCGCGGAAGATGCAGATATCGAGATCGTAGCGCGGATACTCGAAGTTATCGGGATCGCCGCCGTAGAACGCCGCCTGCTGCTCGGGCGCGAAGACAATCCGCACGTCGTCGTAGCGTTTGTAGCGATACAAATTGTAAACGCCGCCCTGGTAAAGCGTGACCACATCTGAGCGCAACCCGGTCGCGTCCTTGCTCTCTTTTTCGATCGCGGCGATGACGGCACGGCGCGCCTTCCCCGCATCATCGGCCGACATTTCCGGACGCACGGCGCTCTTGACCCGGTCCGTCACATCCTGGATCGATATCAGCACGTTCAATTCAAGATCGGTTGCCTTGATTTCGTCCTTCTGCGTCTTCGCGTAGAAACCGTCGTGCACGTAATTGATTTTCTCGCTGCTGACTTTCTGCAACGTATCGAGGCCGACGTGATGGTTTGTGATCACCAGCCCCGTCGCAGAAACAAACGAGCCGCTCCCGCCGGAGTTGAAGCGCACACTCGATTTTTGCAAATGCTCGAGCCACTGCGGAGTCGGCTCGAATTGATATTTTTCCTTCAATTGCTTGAGCGGCGGATTGTTGAAAAGCCACATCCCTTCATCGGCCTGGGCGAATGAGAGCCCCGCGGAGATTAATGTCAGGGTGACGAGTAATTGGCGAAGAATCGGGTAAGCCATAAGTCGAGCAGCTTAGAACGCTGCCGCGCTGCTGCCATCAAATTCTGCGGCCCTCTTCCTCTTCGTCCATTCTTCAGAGGAAGAGGGAGAGGAAGCGGAAGGATGGTTACAATCCGAAAGGATGTCGCACTTCGAAACCGAAAGGCAGGCGAGGCACCGGTTGCCAGCGAGGGGCCCAGCGGCGGGAAGGATTGTGCGGAGACGTCGTATCGAGGCGCAGGCCAGCGATCACAGCATAGGCGTGCCCGTTTCGTGCGTAGACGGTAATCCATTTCCCGGGCCCGCGATTGCCGTAGGCCCGCAGCTCGCCTGAACTCAAGGGGGCGCTGACCAACCCGGCACCCGCCAGCGCGTAGGAAACCGTGGCGGAACAATCGTAACCGCTATCAGTGAAAGAGCGATGGCCGCCGCCAAAGCGATAAGGTTTCGTGCGCAACTGGTTCGCGGCCCAAATGGCGCGCTTGACCGAAATCGGTGCATTCAGTGGCGCGAGGGCCAAACCGCCCCGGAGCTGCGCCAGGTTTCCGGGAGTGGTTGGTCCGGAAGAAGGAAACGAGCCGGCAAAACTCGCCCGGGTCGTGGCCAGAACAATCGCGCCAAAAAGAATGGATCTTACAAAGGGAATTGTCACAAAAGGTTTCAACAGCAGGTGTGCTGCCGACGGATGTCTCAAAAAATCGGCGAAACGTATAGCACAAAGTTTTGGCAATGCACAGTTGTCGAACGTTGTAGCCGCCTCCCTTTGGATCCCGATCGCCACCAGCCTGCCGGACTCAATTCTTCTGCTGGAGCGCGGCCACTTTCTCTTCGGCTCGGCTGACTTCCGATTTTCTGCCGCTGCCCATGGCCAGGAGTTTTTTCTGCCGCTGCAGATTCAAGAGCGCGGCCTCCAGTTCCGCCTTCTCCCTCTGCGCCCTTGCCACGGCGGCTTCTTCCGTGGTCGCAACCACCGTGGACTTGGCCGCGTCGAGTTCGCTTTGCGGAATTTCCGCCGCGTCGAATCGGCTTTGCTGCGAAGCGACATTTTGTTTTGCGACTTCAAGCCGCGCGTTCGCGAGGTCCGATTCCAGCCGGACCACTTTCAACGCGCGATTTTCCGCTTCCACTTTTGCGATCACGCCACTGCGGAAAAGTCGTTCCGCGGAGACGGCGCTTTTCTTCGCTTTCTCGAGCGCGATCTGGATCCGTTCCGGATCGAGTTCGGGAGCAACGCCGGGAGTTGACTGCACCGGTCCTCGATTCGGAATTTCCTGGATCAACAACGGCGGCTCGATCTCAAGCGGCTCGGTCGGATCCTGGGGCAACCCCTCCTGGGCGAGTAACGTTGCCGTCGAAAAAAGGATGAGCGGGAATGCGAGGAGACGCATCATCACGATACAATATCACAGCCGGGGCGCTTTCGGCCAGTGAAAGGGATGCGCCGCCAGGAAATCGTTTCGGGTTCTTCGAAAGCACGAGCGCGGAGAAGGTGGCAGTCGCGATTCAGTCAACAATGGCTTTTGATGACCGGGAGGAAATCGCTGGGAAGGACAAATCCGAGTTGAAAGCGGCTCGTAAAATTCGCCTGCCGGATTTGTTGCGCGGACCATTCGATATCAAGTCGGTGGCTCTTACCGGTTTGTTCGTGCTCGCTGTGTTTTACACGATGTACTTCATGCGCGCGCTATTGCTGCCGTTGGTGCTCGCGCTCCTCCTTAGTTATTTGCTGGCTCCGCTGGTGCGACTGTTCGGGCGGATTCGAATAAGACCGGCATTTGCGGCTGCCATTATTCTCCTGTCGCTGGTCGGGTTGATTATTTATGGAGTCTCGCGTTTGGCGGAACCGGCCGCGGGCTGGCTGGAAAAAGCGCCCTACAGTTTGCAACAGCTGAAACAAAAGCTTCTGCCACTAAAGAAGCCGATGGAGAAAGTCGCGCAGGCGAGCGGCGAGATCGACAAGTTGACCTCGACCGAGGAGCCGCAAACCAAAACAGTCGTAGTGAAACGCAATGCCATCGCCGATGCCTTGTTCACCCAGACCCCGGAGTTTATCGCAAGCGGCGTAGTCATGTTCATCCTGCTCTATTTCCTCCACGCCTACGACGGCGTCTTTCTTACGAAGATCACCAAGGTGATCCCGCGTTTGACCGATAAGAAGCGCGCCGTGTCGATCGTGCGTGAGATCGAGTTACAAATCTCCCGCTATCTCCTGACTGTTACTCTGATCAATATCGGCTTGGGCACCGCGGTCGGGCTTACGGTCCACTTCCTCGGCCTGCGTAATCCAATTATGTGGGGCGTGCTGGTCGCGACGCTTAATTTTGTGCCTTACCTCGGCGCGCTTACCGGTATCATCTGCATGACTCTGGGGGCGGTCTTGAGCTTCGATAGTCTCGGCTATGCCCTGGTGTTTCCCGCCAGTTATCTTGTCCTCGCGACGCTGGAAGGAAATTTCATTACCCCGATGGTGCTAGGCCGTTCGCTCACTCTCAATCCAGTGGTGATTCTGATTGCTCTGACGTTTTGGGGCTGGATGTGGGGAATTGCCGGGATGATTCTGGCGGTGCCGATTCTGGCGACGTTCAAGATTTTCTGCGATCACATCGAACCCATGACGCCAATCGGCGAGTTCATGAGCTGAAGCGGGCCCTTCGCTGAAGGGCGCTGACTTGCAAATGGGAGGCGTTAGCATCATTGGAAGCGCATGGCCGTCTTATCAAACCTCGCACCGACCGGACTAGCATCCGGCCACGCGAGATTTAACCGGCTGCTCTTTGTTCTCGCGCTTCTGCCGATGGTGCTCATCGCCGCCATCATCAATCACTATGGCGTGAATGTTCCTTACGGGGACGAGTGGTCCGTCGTCACCCTTCTGGGAAAATGGGATTCCCACCAACTTACCTTTGCCGACTTCTACGGTGCGCATAACGGACATCGGATTCTCATTCCGCGCCTGATCTACCTTGGCCTGACCCAGGTTAGTCCTGGCAACCTGAGAGCGGAAATGTTCCTATCTCTCGTCCTATGCATCTTTACCTCGGCCGGCATCTACCTGCTCCTGCGGCGCACAGTTAGCGGCTCGACCACCCGACACCTGGCGCTCTGGGCGCTGGTTAACCTTTTCCTCTTCTCACCTATTCAGGGAGAGAACTGGCTCTGGGGTTTTCAACTACAGGTCTTTCTTTCGAATCTTTGTATCGTGGGAGCGCTCGTCTGTCTCACGTCCGAAGCAAAGCTCCTGGTTCGATTCGTCGGCGCGCTGGTGTTTGCCCTCGCTGGCACTTTCTCTTTCGGAAACGGGTTGTTGATCTGGCCCGCTGTGTTCGTCGTGCTCGTTTGCCGGCGAGAAAACATCTCAGTCAAAGCCGCATGGATCATCATAGCTGTGCTGGTTATGTTTGCCTACTTGCCTGGTTATCCAGCACGTGAGCCAACGCCCGCCACCACCCAGTGGTTCGATTACCTACTTTACTTCGCTGGGTTTCTCGGCGCTCCACTGGCCCGGATTCCAAATAGTAAACCGCTCATTCTTCCTGTTATGGTGGGAAGTATCCTTGCGCTCGGATATGTTTGGTTTGCCGGCAGGTCGGTTCGCCATCGTGAAGTGCGGCAAAGGGCATTACCATGGCTGGTCCTGGGTGGATATGTTATTGCCAGCGCAGTCATGGCCTCGGTGGCAAGAATACACTCCGGGCCGGCGCATGCCTTGGATTCGCGTTACACCACTGTCTCTCTTGTCTTGATTGTAAGCTTGGTCGGGCTCGGAGCGTCGCTCTTAACTCAAGACGCCGAGCTGAAGAACACCAGGTTTGGAAGGCGAAGTGTGTTAGGAGGCATGGCTATCGGGAGCCTGCTGATCTTATATGCAGTAAACGTTCCTTTTGAGCTTCGCTATTTGCACCTGAACCACCGCTTTCGCTCGCTGGGAAAGGCGGCCCTGGAATTCTCCGCCGTCCTTGATCTCGACCAGATGTGCCGCGCCGTCCTGCTGATCAGGCAAGAGCCCGGCACACTAGTTCGGTCTCTGGGCGTCCTCGATCGTCTCAAGTTATTGGTCCCACCCCGCAGGCAAACCGCGGTGCTTGATGACGGCGAGGGCAGGCCTAAACGTACGACGGATGAATATGGGATGTTCGAGAGTGTCACATTCGAAAGCGCAGATACCCTGGTCGCCTCCGGATGGTCTTATCTGCCTGCCGATGCCAGCGCGCCCGCCTGCGTTCTGTTCGCATACCGTAACGGTCAAGACTGGAAGGCCTTTACCTTGTCCGAGGTCACGGAACGCAGGCCCGACCTAACGACAAGCTATGGAAGTCAAAGCTACCTGGAAACAGGATGGAGGCACGCGTTTTCAAGGACCTTGCTGCCGCCAGGGGAACAGGAAATCTCGGCTTGGGCAATGGAACCGAGCCATGGCCAAACTTATCGCCTCCCTGGATCCTTCAAGCTTCAGAGATAGGCCCGAATCACCGCCGCTATCCCGGTCGATCGCTTCTACCTGGTCCTGCGATAGAGATCGTAGGGACCGTGCTTTGCGCAAAGCTCAAAGCTGGATTGCACGGCAAGATTCGGAGCTTCCGGCCCGAAACGCATGGAATCGTTCGGCTCATTCCAATCGTCCAGCCTGTGATCAAGGATAAGCCAGTCGGCTGTGAGCAGGTCGGCACGCAGTCGTGATCCCGGGCGGTTGGCCGAGAGCGGATTCATTTCCAGAAAATAAGTGGCCGGTGTTAGCTGAGGAAGAAGATAGTAAAGAAACGTGTCGTTGTAATTAGTTCGCCGGAGGTCGGCTGGCCCGACAAAGAGCCGTTGGCCCGGGGAAGCAAGTCTCGTGATCTTATCGAGCAAGTCGCCCGTTTCGCGAGCGGCGGCCAGCGAATCCACTGGAAAGCTACGCCCCTTATGTTCGAGAAAGACCATGCTATCTTTCCTCGATCGGCCGCCTAGTCCCAGCGTCTGGCGGATCTGATGACTCAACTCGGGCGCCAGTCCCATCACCACCAGCAGGGTCACCGCTACCAAAAGGAGGTGACGGCTGCGCGCGGGCGGCGTGGAGATCCAGCGATCCGAAATGATAGCAAGGGAGACCGGGAACAGGGCCAGGGAAAGAAAGCAGCCCAGGGTGATGTGGCCGCTATCCATTCGCTGCAGAAGCTGATGACTGGAAGCAAGGACAAAAGCGGCAACGGCGGCAAAGAGTCGATT
>JBEEHO010000002.1:0-15387 GCA_041167425.1 Verrucomicrobiota bacterium
ACGCGAACATGTGCAGTTGCGAGGTCCCTCGCCGTCTTCGCGGCTATGGGTGACGACGCTTCACATTCTCGCCTCAGTTAGTTTGCGCGACGACCCGAAGCCGCTGGCGCGAGAAAGCAAAGAGACAAGAGCGCACGTCATCCCGAGGCGGCGCAGCGCGCCGAGGGACCTCGCACCTGAAATTGCGACCTCTTGAAAGCACGAACGCAAACATGTGCAGTTGCGAGGCCCCTCACCGTCTTCCCGGCTTAGGGTGACGACGCTTCAGATTCTCGCCTTCGTTAGTTTGCGCGATAGCGCGTCACTCCGCTTCCGCGCGCAGGATTTCCAATGGTGGCCGGCTCGCCACGCCGCGACTCGCAATAAGTCCAATCGCGACGGTGAGCGAACTGACCGCCGCAGCCGTCACCAGAAGCGGCCACGGCGAGGGCGCGTAACTCAGTTTAAAAACGAACCTGGCCAGCGCCCAGCTCGAAGCAACGGCAAGGATGATCCCCGTCGCGCTCGCAAAAACGCCGAGCAGGCCATACTCGGCGCAGAGAATCTTCCAGATCTGCGCGCGCGAGGCGCCGAGCGTTCGGAGCAAAATACTTTCCTGGAGTCGCTGATAGCGGCCGCTCCAAATCGTGCTGGCCAAAACAACGATCCCGGCGCCGACGGTGAAGAGCGACATCACGCGGATGACCAGCGCCACCTTGCTCAGAATCCCATCGACGGTTTGAATGACTGAGGTCAGATCGATGGCGGAGACGTTGGGATATTTAGCCACCACCGCGTTCTGTAAACGGGCGGAATCTGCCGGCGTGTCCACGCGGCTGACCAGGACATGGAACGTGGGCGCGTTCTCGAGAACGCCGGCGGGGAACAGGACGAAAAAGTTCGTCTGGAACCGTTTCCAATCGACCGTGCGCAGGCTGGCGATCGTTGTCTTGATCGGGATTCCTTGCACATCGAAGATCAACTCGTCCCCGATCTTCGCGTTGAAGTCCTTCGCAATTTCGCCATCGAGCGAAATGGGCACGCTGTCGCCCGGATGATAATCGACGCGTCCGACCCAATGTCCCGCCGTGATTTTCTCCGTCTCGGATAATTGTTCCCGATAAGTGCAACGGTATTCCCGTTGAAGTTCCCACTCTGGAATTTTGCGCTGCGGGTCGGTCAGGATGTCCACCGTTTTTCGTCCTTTGATTTCTGCGAGGCGCATGGTCACGATCGGCGCTTCCTGAATGATCGGCATTCCGGCCGAGCGGACGATTTCCGCGACACCGGTTTTCTGGTCCGGCTGAATGTCGAAGAGGAAAATGTTCGCCTGGCTCCTGGTGCCGGCGGATTGGAACTGCGCGAGCAGGACCTCGCGGCTGAGATAAAGATTCAGCAGCAGAAACGTGCCCAGGCCTAACGAAAGGGTCAGCAACAGGGTCCGATTGTTTGGACGGTAAAGATTCGCCAGACCCTGCCGCAAAACGAAGCTCCAGCTGTGCGGGAAAAATTTGCGGATGCCCACGATCAGGAGCTTCGCCACGCCCGCAAAGATCCCGATGGCCGCCCCGAGCGCGGCCGCGAAGACCAGGCCCCGAGTCAACGTCTCGGTTTGCGAGATGGCGAAACCGGTGACGCCAGCCACGAGCAAGGCATAAACGAGCCAGATAATTGGATCCCGCTTCGTCTGGTTCGCTTCGACCTCGACGTCAGCGCGAAAAACGCGAAGAGGCGACAGACGCCGAAAACGCAGCAGTGGCGGGAGCGCAAAGAGGATGCAAATCGCGAAGCCCAGCAGGACGCCACGGACGATCGGCTCCCAGGCGATGGCAGTCGGAATCGCGAGCGGTAAAAATGTTTGGAGAATACGCGGGAAGATGCGCTGCATGCCGACACCAAGAGCCGCGCCCGTAACGGCGCCAACCAGACCCATGACCGCGGTTTGGAGGAGGTAAACGAGCACCGTCCCCGCCGCCGACATTCCGAGACATCGCAAGATCGCACCGGTCCTGGTTTTTTGTTGCAGGTGCGCCTGGATGGCGCTGGCCACGCCCACCGCGCCGAGCAACAGCGAAACGAAACCCACCAGATTCAAAAAGTGGTAGAGATTCTCCAGCGCCGTCCCGAGGTCCTTCTTCCGTTTGGCCACGGTATCGTATTCGAGACCGAGCCGCTGGATTTGCGGTCCGAGAATTTCGATTCGTTGCGTCACGTCGGTGCCGTCGGGAAACTTTATGTAATCGCGGTAGTGCGCAATGCTGCCCGGTTTGAGCAGATTCGTTTCGGCGAGATTTTGCAGTGGAATATAAACGCGCGGCGCAAACGATCCCGCGGCCGAGGCTTCGCCCGGCATCTTCGTGAGCGCGCCCGCAATGGTGAATTCCACATCGCCGATCTTGATCGGGTCGCCGACCTGGGCATGGAATTGGAAGAGCAGGCTTTCCTCCACAAGCGCGCGGGCGCCTGCGCGAAAGTCGCGCGCGGCAGGGGCGGGAACCGTTTCCATCGCGCCGTAAAAGGGGAAATCCCCACCCAGCGCGCGGACATGCACGAGCCGGGTGGAATTGCTGCGTGGAAAAACGGCCATGCTCGAGAAGCGAACTTCACGGGCCTGTGGTTCACCTAACGAGTGCAAAAACGCTTCGTCCTCGGGGCGAAACGCGCGGGTCGATTCGACCACGAGATCCGCGCCAATCAAACTGCGTGCCTGGTCGTCGATCGCCTGGGCCAGGCTGTGGCGAAACGAGCCGATTCCGACCAGGGCCGCAATCCCCAGCGTGATCGAGATGGAAAAAAGGAGCAGCCGCCGCCGGCTCGACCGGCTATCCCGCCACGCCATTTTCCAGACGAAAGAAGAAATCATGAGGTGTGTGAGCGTGAGGCTGGTTTCAAATCCGGGGAGCGCACGCGCCCTCGCGTGCTGGCGCTGGCGCCTCGCCAGCGCGCACTTTGGAGCCTACGCGACAAGAACGCGCCGGAGAAAGACAAGTCTTTTTCCGAAAAGTTCGTTGCGGCGAGGCGCCGCAACCAGCACGCGAGGGCGCGTGCGCTCCCCAGAGTTACGAAATCGTCGTTAATTCTGATGGCCCGCATCATACGGATTCTCCGTTGCGAAGACGGATCGTGCGCTCGGTGAGACCGGCGACGTCGGGATCGTGGGTCACCAGGACCAGCGCGGTTCCGGCGCTGCGATTTAATTCGAGCATGATCTCCGTCACTGCGCCGCTCGTTTCGGCATCGAGATTCCCCGTCGGTTCATCCGCGAAAAGAATCTTGGGACGATTGATGAAGGCACGGGCGAGCGCGACGCGTTGCTGTTCGCCGCCCGAACGTTGCGCCGGATAATGATCGACGCGCTCCGCCAATCCAACGCGTCGAAGCAAATCCAAGCCGAGCGCGCGCGCGCTGCGATCGCCCCGCAACTCCATCGGAACGGTCACGTTCTCCAGCGCGGTCAGCGTCGGGATGAGTTGAAAATTCTGAAAAACAAAACCGACGTGTTCATTGCGAATGCGGGCGCGCTCGTCCTCTCCCGCTTCACCAAGGGTGATTCCATTTAAGAGCACGGAACCCGACGTCGGCCGGTCCAGCCCGGCGCAAAGACCGAGCAGCGTCGTTTTCCCGCTGCCGGACGGTCCAAGGATCGAGCAGGTCGCGCCCTGTGGAAGCACGAAGGAAATATCTTTGAGCACGGTCAGTTTGCCGGCGCCGGTCGCGTAGGTTTTGGTGAGCTGTTGAACGTTGAGGATCGGGAATGCAGTCATTGACGGTGAGAGCGGGTTCGTCTTGCTTACGCGAACATGATTCGCCGCGCATGAGGAAAACGATGCCAGCAATTTGCGGAATTGCGCTCGCTCTCTGCTTTTTTTCGCCGGCGCTTTTCGCGCAGATCTCGACGCCGGCTCCAACCAGGACGCTCGTTTTCCTCGGAGACAGCCTGACCGCCGGATTGGGCGTGCAAGCCGGCGAGGCGTTCCCGGCGTTGATTGCGCAAAAGATTCGCGCTGCCGGTTTGCCGTTCCAAATCGAGAATGCAGGCCTGAGCGGCGATACCAGCGCCGGCGCCTTGCGACGAATTGACTGGCTCCTCCAGCGGCCGATCGACGTGCTCGTGATCGAACTGGGAGGCAATGACGGGCTCCGCGGCTTGCCGGTAAAATTGCTCAAGGCAAACCTGCAAGCGATCATCGACAAAGCGAAGACAGGAAATCCGGCAGTGAAGATTGTGCTCACGGGAATGCAGATTCCGCCAAACCTGGGAGCGGAGTATGCCGCGAATTTCGCGAGCATTTATGCCGAACTCGCGCGAGAAAATAACGCGGTGCTGATTCCCTTCCTGCTCGAAGGAGTGGGTGGTCACCGCGAACTCAATCAATCGGATATGATTCATCCGACCGCAGCGGGACATCGCATCGTGGCCGATCTTGTGTGGCGGACGCTCGAACCAATTCTGCGCGGACGATGAGCGGATTCCAAATCGAAGGTTCCACGGCGCTGATTACCGGTGCGTCCGCCGGTATCGGGCGTGAACTCGCGCGCCAGCTGGCGGGTCGCGCGGGTTCGCTGATCCTGGTGGCCCGGCGGCGCGAACGGCTGGAAGAATTGCGCGATGAGCTGACGAAACGGGATCCAAATTTGAATATCCATGTTCAAGTCGCCGATTTGTCCGATGACCGCGCGGTGGTCGAGCTCTGCGACTGGGTCGCACGCGAAAAGATCACGATCGATTTTCTCATCAACAACGCCGGGCTCGGAGACGTGGGACCGTTTGCGACGAGTGAATTGCAACGCGTGGAAGAAATGCTGGCCGTGAATATCACAGCCTTAACGCTTCTGACGCGACTCCTGCTACCCGGAATGATTGCGCGCAAACGGGGCGCGATTCTCAACGTCAGCTCATCGGCGAGTTTCCTGCCGCTGGCAGGTTTCGCGGTTTATGCCGCCACGAAGGCGTACGTGACCAGTTTTTCCGAAGCGATCAGGACCGAACTTCACGGCACCGGCGTGACCGTCACGTCACTTTGCCCCGGTCCGGTCCATACCGAGTTCACTGAAGTCGCGCATCGCAATCGATCGGCGCGCGAAAGGTCAGGGCCCGAGTTCACTCATGTCAGCGTCGAGGACGTTGTTGCTGCCGCGCTCAAAGCAGTCGCGCGCGGAAAAGCGCTGGTCATTCCGGGCTTCGTCATGAAACTCGCCATGCTTCTCGTCAGGCTAACGCCGTTGCCGGTCCTGCGGCTGGCGTCGCAATTATCAGCGAAGAAGTAGACGGCGTTATTTATACTTCACCGAGCAGCCGTACGGGCGCGAGCTGGGTGTGGAGACCGTCTTGCCGGCCAGCGATTCATCGAGCGCGACTTTCACGTAGTTCGTCGAATTCGCGATGTCGGCCGGGTTCGGAGTCGCTTTGCTGTCGATGGCGCCTTCGTAAATCACCTTGCCTTCAGGATTGATCACAAACATGTGGGGCGTGTTCTTCGCTCCATAGGCGCGGCCGGCTTTCCCGTCGGGATCGAGCAGGAGCGCGGTCGAATGCGACTTCCATTCCGCGATCTTCGCGTTGGCCTGTTCAGCCGTGAGATTGCCTTCCATTCCCGCGGCGGAAGAATCGATCGTCAGCCAGACGACGCCCTTCCCGGTAAATTCCTCCTGTAATTTCTGCATGTTGCCGCTGCCGTAATGCTTCTTCACGAAGGGACACTCGGGATTGAACCACTCCAGCACCACATATTTGCCTTTGTATTGGGACAGGGTCTGAGTTTTCCCTTTTGAATCCGTCGCCGAAATATCCGGCGCCGTGCTTCCGATGGGCGGCGAATCGGCCGCGAAAAGGGCGGTGGAAATGACACAGGCAGAGAGGCTGAGAAGTAGTTTGGTTTTCATTTTTTTATTCAGTGGCGACATGGGCCGCTACGGTTTCGAGTTTATCCAGAATGATGCTTTGCGTGAGTAACTCCGGAAACAAAATCGGTTCCGCGTTCTTGCCCGCCGGGTACAGCACATACATTGGGACACCGGGCCGGCCAAATTGTTTCAAAATTTTCGTGATCGCAGGATCGGCGTTGGTCCAATCGGCTTTGAACTTAATGATGCCGCGGCGCTGAAATGCCTCTCGCACGGCGCTGCTCTCGAGCACGGTGGCTTCGTTGAACTTGCAGGTCAGGCACCACGCCGCAGTAAAATCGACGAAAACGGCGCTGCCTTTTTCCAGTTCGTTCTCCAATCGCTCGGGCGTGAATGCCCGCCAGTCGCCCGGCGGATGAATGTCGCCCGAGACGATTTTCGTGTCATTGAATTTTTCTCCGATGAAATAGAGGCCGCTGCCGATCACGAGCGCGAGCATCAGGATGATGGCAATGAAGCGGCCCCTGGTTGAGGCCGTCGGGACGAGAAAGGCGCCCTTCATCCAGCAGGCGATGCTCAGCGCAAGCAGGAAGCACGCGGTCCAGATGATGGCTTCGACGCCGCGCTCCGCGCCGATGACCCACAGCAGAAAGAGCAGCGTCGCGAGGAGAAAGAACCCCATCAGTTGCTTCACGCGCTCCATCCACGCGCCGGGTTTCGGCAGAAGGCGCAACCAAGCTGGCTGGACGGAAAGTAAAAGGTATGGCGAACTCATGCCCGCGGCGATGGCAACGAACATGAGAAGAATCGTCCAGCCCGATTGAGTAAAAGCGAACCCGAGGGCGGTGCCCAGGAACGGGGCCGTGCAAGGAGTCGCAAGCACGGTGGCAAAAACACCCTGGAAAAACGAACCCGCGTCTCCTTCCCGCGCGGTCCAACCGAGCAGGCTCCGGTTCGCGCTTTGGGGCAACGAGATTTCAAAGACGCCGAACAAGTTGAGCGCAAAAACCAGAACGATGGCGCTCATGACCAAAACGAAATACGGGTTGGTAAATTGAAAAGCCCAGGTGATTTCGTGGCCGGCTGATTTCAGGGCGATCAACAAAAGCGCCAGGCCGACAAACCACGCAAAGATGCCGGCGATAAAAGCCAGGCCGCTGCGCAGGATGCGTCTCCGACTCTGGCCGGCGTGCTGAATGAATCCAAAAATCTTGAGCGAGATGACCGGCAAAACGCACGGCATCAGATTGAGAATGAAACCGCCGATAAAACCGAAGAGGAGGAATTTCGCGAGCCCGCTCGAAACGGTGGAGGGCCCCGCAAAAACACCGGTGGCCGGCGGCGGCGCGCTGTCAGCGAACGACCACGCATTGCGCGCCGTTCCGTTAATGTCCTGGCCGAAGACGACGATTCCGTTGAGCGACGAAAGTTTTTGGTCCTGGGTTTCAACGGGGACGCGAAACGTGATTTGCCCGCCGGTGCGCTCCGCTTTCGGATGGCCGACGACCACGTTGCCAGATGGCAACGGGAAAAAATCAACTTCGGGATAATTCGCCAAAGCGGCGTTTATCACCGTAAGAAGCAGCTCGGAACCGCTCCGCTTCCAGCTGGCGCTGGCGATTTTCCCTTCGGGCCACGCCTGGGGAAGCGAGCGCCGGTACCGCGCGAAAAGATCCTCGTTGACCGGCGCATTTTGAGCGGCGACTGGCAGCTCAAGCTGAAGTTTGGCACCTCCAGGAATGCAGATTTTTTCGCAGACGAGCCAGTTCGCTTCCGCCGACAGCTTCGCGAGAGGATCCGCCAGGGATCCCGGTGGAGTCACTTCCTGGAGGAGCAGCACCTCGTCGTGATACCCGTAAATCTGAATGTCGCCCGGTTCATTGAGTTTAAGCGGGATCGGCCATTGGATCTCGCTGACTTTCCAACCAGCCGGCAAACTCCATTTGATCTCCGTCGGGATGCCCGCGTCGCCGGGGAATTTCCAATAGGTGTGCCAATCAGGGGCCATGCGCAAAAGCAAGCCGGCCGTGAACGGTTTTCCCGGAACGACCGCTGTAACATTGGCGACCAGGCTAGCGTGGACCAGTTCGCGCCCCTCGTAGGTCTGGCCCGAACCGGAGCGCGGCCGCGCCATGAGCGAAAGCACCGCAAAAAATGCGATGAAACACGGACGCCACGAGATCATGCGGTTACTTACCATCAGCCCATCCGTGCAGCAACGGGACCGGGGTGGCTCGCACCCTGCTTTGATTTGTCCCATGCGAACCGCTGTCGTAATCCTTATCATGGCCGGTCTTGGCTGTGTTTTCGTCGTGCAGAAACGCCATGAACATGAAGCCGCTGTCACGAAAGCTGCCGTCCCGCAGACCGCTGCCTCGCCTCGGCAGGTTAGCGAACATGATTGGGCGAAGCACGCTCTCGACACGACGACCAAGGTGACCCATCAGGTTGCGCAGCAACGAAAAGACGACGGGGTTCGAAAGTAAGGAGCCGCGTCTCGGGGTCGCGGCCAGCGGAGCAGGCGGACTTCTGTTTACCGCACTGCCGCTTGCGACAACTTCTGGCGGATAGCGGATTTGAAGTCCGCACTCGAGAGAGCTTTCCCGGAAGTGGCGGCATTCTCGTCTTTCCCCAGTTTCGTCAGATCCGCCAGCGGCGCACCCGTATCTTTCGCCACGCTTTCGTGACCGGTCTCATCTTTCAAAACATGGAAACGTCCGTGCATGATACCAACCAGCGGAACAAACTGGCTGTTATTGTGTTCAACAAAGAGAATGTCGCGGTCGCCCACCTTGAATTTAGGCGTGTCAGATACTTCCATTGTCCGGCCATCCACGGTGCCGCCGAGCAGGCGGATCGTGTAACTGTTTCCCGGCGCGCCTTTGAGGGCGTCTTCGATCGTGAAGGTGACAAACGTAACAATGCTGTGCTCCGCTCCTTCGCCAATCCATTGCGACCGGACTTCAGTGACTGAACCCTGAAAGATCAACTCGGCTTCGGTCACCAGCTGATCGAACGTGGGCGGAATGACAGTCGTCGCGCGAGCGTTCGTCGCGATGAAGGTGGCGCACAAGATGGGGAGCAGGCAGCGAATCAGTTTCATAAGGATAAGTGTGGAGCGCTCGGCTTTGAAATAATTACGCTCAAATCTGTTTTAATTCAACGCTCGAAACTCGCGCGGCTTTAGCGAAAAATTCCCTGGAATCGCGCATGCAAAATTACGGATCGAGGTCGTACACCTCCACCAACCCGACGCCAGTGGTGTCGTTGATGCCTCGCACGACCGCGGTATAATTTCCTGGTCCCAACGTAGCGATAACGGCGGACTCCAAAGCATTTACCGGCGCCACAGTGCTCCGGATGATCTCGCTCGCCTGGGTGCTATTCCCCCAATCGTCGTTCGCCGCGATCAAAGTGCCGGAACCATCGTGCAACTCCAGATACGGATCGGCCAGCGCGGCCGCGACTGGGTTCGCTCCGCTGCTCAACGAAGGGCCAAGGGCGCGGACGATAACTTTTTTTACCGTGCTGCCTTGAACGATCAATCCACCGATCATGGCCTCATCCCCCACTCCCACGCGGCCCCGGGTTGAAATATTAACCAGCCGCGTCGCATTGCCGTCGAGCTCGTAGACTTCCACCAAACCCACGCCTTGGCCGCCGCCGTATCCGCTTACGATTGCGGTGTAACTGCCGGGCGCAAGAGTGACGACGATGGCGGATTCAAGCGGATGGCTGGGGGCGACCCCGCTCTGCTGAATTTCCACCACCTGCAAACTGGTCGTCCAGTTGTTATTGGAAGCCACCACGACCCCGCTGGAATCGTGCAGCTCCAAGACAGGGTCCGCCATCGTATTGGCCACGCCCATGGATGCGAGGGAGGGCCCGATGGCACGGAGGATTAACTTCTTCGACTGCGTTCCCTGGATAATGAATCCGCCGATCAGCACGTTGTCGTTGAGACCGACTCTTATTCTCGTCGAAATATTCGCGAGATGACTCGCGGATGGCCCGGGCGTCGGCGAAGGAGTTGGCGTCGGGTTTGGAGTAGGAGTGGGCAGGACCGGCGCACCGTAGAGAGATTGGCCGCCTGAGATGTCGTCGGTCGCGAGGACTTCCTGATCGCTTACGATCGAGTTCATCACCGCAGTTACGCGTTGCCCGCCGGTATCGGGATGTCCGAGACCGAGGCCATGCCCCAGCTCATGGAGAAAAACGCGCCGGATATCCGCGATGGCGGGTCCGTGGGCCACGAACTGTAAAGGGCCTCGATAGGAGTCAAATTGCATCGCGGTATTAAAAAGCGTATCCGATTCGATCATGCTCGAACCCGAGCTTCTGTAATAGGTGACGGCGAGTGTGCTTGAGCCAAAGGACTGGCCGAAAATCGAACTCGAAAATACGACCGAGTTAAGATGATCGCCGGAGCTCGCCGGAAGACCTGTGCCTGCGGCGTTGGCTACCTGCACTCTTAGTATTCTCTCGTTCCACATCGCCGCGACCGGAGCGACCGCGCTATCCCAGGAAGTGTTGCCGTCCTGAAGTGTGCGGCCCGCGCTTCCGAGGTTCAACTGAACGACGACGACGGTGCCCGTGGGCCAACTGGGCCCTTCCAGGACGTAACCCCGCGTGGTGGCAGCGAAACTCGAAAGTGCGACGGCTAATGCGCAAAGGCCGGACTTCATTGCGGGCAGTTTGTAATACAAACGCCGCGCAGAAGATAGCGGTTTATCAGAAGAAAGATTTGGATGGGGCGCGTGCCTCATAATCTCCATAAAAGCAGAAAGCGTACGCGCCTCCTGCAAATGCGGAGCTTTCTTCACGCTGTTTCGTAAAAACCGTCAGCCGCGTTTGTTTGCGGCCGGGAAACGATCCCGCGTTGAAGAATTAAGGGACCAGGAAAATCTTCCCGGAATACGGATCCTTCACCTTGCTTCCGGAAGTGTAGCCATTCACATCCACATAACCACCGCTCGGATCGAACGGACTGAAAACGTACCCGGGCTTTCCGGGCACTGGCTTCGCGGTCGGGTATTGCGTCGGCTGATTGCTCACGCTCCGCGGCACGGGCGTGGGGCTCGCCTTCGACTTCTCTACGGTCGTGTTTCGCGAAACTCGTGGAGACGCCGTGGGGCTCGGCTCACTTTGAGTCGTTACCTGTCGGCGAGCTTTTTCCCGATTGGCCGGCGCCGTGGTCACGGTTCGACCGGGAGTATTAACCACATCGGAAGATGCAGTTGTCGTCGTAGTGGTGGTGGTCGTCTGGGCAGGCTGTTCGATCCGGCGGCGAACAAAATTTGCCGGCGCATCAATCACGCGGAATGAAGTCACTGCCACATCGTGCGCTGTGTGGCATCCACTGAGGACAATTGTTCCCAAGAGTAGAATCCGTCGAGCGGCTTGCACGCGACTACTCTTATCTGGCATTGGCGGCTCTGCGAGAGAATTTCTTCAGGGAAGAGGCGCACGAATTTACGCTGAGGCTTCGGCGCCACAGCTTTTCAGATCCCGGATGAAATCATCGATATCGTTTTCCGTTACCGACCAGGAGCACATGAACCGATAAATATCCGGTTCGACGAATTTGTAAAATTGCCATCCATGGTCCTGCAGTCGCACTACAAGTTGCTCCGGCATCCGCAAGAAGACGGCACTGGCCTCGCGCGGAAATTCCGGTTTCATTCCCGCTTCCGTTAATTTCGCCGCGAGCGTTTTCGCGCGGTCATTCGCACGTCGAGCGTTTTCCAGCCAGACACTATCGCTGAGCAGACCGGCCCAGGGGGCAGCGAGAAAACGCAGTTTCGATGCAAGCTGCCCTGCCTGTTTCGCGCGGTAATCGAACTCATGGGCCAGCTCCTTCTTGAAAAAAATCACCAACTCGCCTGCCGCCGTTCCGTTTTTTGTTCCCCCAAAACAGAGCACGTCTACGCCGGCTTCCCACGTGATTTCCTTCGGCGCGCAAGCAAGCGCGGCGACCGCATTGGCAAAACGCGCTCCATCCATGTGCAGGAAAAGGGAACGCGCGCGCGCAAACTCCGCGATCCTCTCGATCTCGTCGCGGCGGTAAACAGTCCCCAGTTCCGTCGCCTGCGTGAGGCTGATCACGCGCGGCTTCGGCGAATGCAATCCGTGCTGCCGCTCGACCGTCGCTTCAACTTGCGCCAGGTCGAGTTTTCCATCGGCGCCCGACGTTGGAAGCAGCTTCAGGCCACCACCAAAAAATTCGGGGCCGCCGCACTCATCCGTTTCGATATGCGCGTACTCGTGGCAAATCACGCTGTGAAAGGAGCGCGCAAGTTGCGCGAGCGCGAGTGAATTTGCCGCCGTGCCGTTGAAGACGAGAAAAACTTCGCAGTCGGTCTCGAAAATTTCGCGGACCCGATCACAAACGCGCTGGGTCCATTTGTCTTCGCCGTAGGAAGCTGCTCCTTCCGTGTTTGCTTCCGCGAGCGCCGCCCAGGCCTCCGGGCAAATCGCGGCAGTATTATCGCTCGCAAACTCATACCGATCTGGCGCGCGGTTCATCGAGCGTTTTTCCTACGCGACTTCGCCCCGCGGAGCAAACGCGACCGCGGTACAAAAAGATCGCCTGGCTGGATTATCCGAGCGTGACCCGGACTCCGCCAGGCGGATCCTTCTACTGACGTCCTAACCCCTAGGTGCAACCGCGCAGTAGAAAAAACAAAAACAAAATCGGAATCGGTATTCCCAGGAGCCACAGCAAAATGTATCCCGCGGCCCCCGCTTGCTTGATTCGCTCTTTGAGTTTCATATCGATTTGATCCTTTCGCTGTCAGTAATGATTTCGCAAGAACCCCCTCGGGTGGGCGTGTCGAAAATCAAAATTCTTCCCGCAAGCCGAAAGCAAAAACTTCTGCTCCTGATCTTGATCTTACTCCGCTGACAGATCTCCGCGTTCTGAGATCGATCAGGAGCATGATCGTGAGCAGGAGGAACTGATCGACCTTTGCCGAATCTGAGAGGCCGCATTAGTATCGCGCCATGAGTTCTCTGCAAGGCGAGATCGAGCAGCGGGGCGAAAGGATTTTGGAGTTGGTGGACCGCAATCCCGAATCGATTTTCTCCAAGGCCGGCTTTTATCAGCGGATGATGGCGTTCTCGATGCGGGACGAACATTTCAAAGTGCAAATGTTTCGCTTCGTCGATGTGCTCGCGGCGCTCCGCGGCTCGCGCGATATCGTCCGGCATCTCGAAGAATATTTCGCCGATATGCACGACGCGCCGGTGCCGTTCCTGCACGCCGGTCTGCGCGCGGCTCGGATTCTTCCGTGGCTGACCGCGCCGATTCTGCGCTGGAACGTTTCCGGCATGGCCCGGCAATTCATCGCCGGGCGAAATCCGGACGACGTGATGAAGATGCTGCGCCAGCGGCGGAAGGAACGAATCGGATTCACGGTCGACTTGTTAGGCGAAGCGGTGGTGAGCGAACAGGAGGCTAATGAGTATGCCGCGCGTTGTTTCGAGCTGCTCGATGGACTGGCCGAACGAACCCGCGGGTGGACCGATCCCCTCGGCAAGAACACCGAGCTCTTTCCGGTCGTGAACGTTTCGGTGAAAATCTCCGCGCTCTATTCGCAAATGAATCCGGCCGATCCGGCAGACGCGATCGCGCACCTCGCCCCGAAGTTGCGTCCGATCCTGCGCCGCGCGCGCGAGGTCGGAGCGTTTGTGAATTTCGACATGGAAAGTTACGCGCACAAAAATACCACGCTCGAACTTTTCCGAACGCTTTTCGCGGAGCCGGAATTCCAGGACTGGCCGCATGCGGGCATCGTCATTCAGGCGTACCTGCGCGATGCCGAGCGCGATCTCAGCGATCTGCTCGATTGGGGCAGGGCGCGGGGCACGCGCTTCACCGTCCGCCTGGTGAAGGGCGCCTACTGGGATTACGAAAAGATCAAAGCGGCGCAGAACGGCTGGCGCGTTCCAGTCTTCCTGCAAAAGCCGGAAAGCGACGCCTGTTTCGAGAAATGCACGCGCCTTCTGCTCGAGAACGAATCCATCGTTACCGCCGCTTTCGGTTCGCATAATGTGCGCAGCATCGCGCACGCGCAGGCCTACGCGGAACAGCTCGGAATCGATAAAAGCCGCTTTGAGTTTCAGCTCCTCTATGGAATGGCCGGGCCGATCAAACGTGCGCTGGTCGAGATGGGATATCGCGTGCGGGAATACTGTCCCGTCGGCGAATTGCTGCCCGGCATGTCGTATCTCGTCAGGCGATTGCTGGAGAACACTTCGAACGAAGGCTTCCTGAAAGCGAAGTTTTCCGACAAAGCTTCCGCCACGCAATTATTGCGCGATCCAAAGTCCCTTGTAGGGCGTCTGTATCAGACGCCAACCGACGACGGCGTTCCACAGAAACGCTCTACAGTTCGCCATTCGCACAACGGCGCGACGCTCGATGCTCCTCCGGGCGACACCTACGAAAACTCGCCGCTGGTAAATTTCGTCCACCGCGGCAACCAGGAAAAAATGCAGAGCGCGCTTCGGGAAGTGCGCGGGCGTCTGGGCCAGAAATATCCCATCGTCATCGATGGCCAAAAAATTTGGACCGACAGCCTCATTAATTCCATCAATCCCAGCTCACCGACACAAGTCGTGGGCGCGGTGGCTGAAGCTGGAATTCCGGAGGCGGAAGCCGCCGTCGCCGCGGCGCGAAAAGCTTTCACTCAGTGGTGCCGTGTCAGCGTCGAGCACCGCGCGGATTTACTCGAGCGCGTGGCCTCCATCATGGACCGCCGCCGTTTCGAACTTTCCGCGCTCGAAGTTTTTGAAGTGGGCAAACCATGGGCCGAAGCCGACGGAGATATCCGTGAGGCGATCGATTTCCTGCTCTTCTACGCGCAACAAATGCGGCTGCGCGGTCTGCCGCGCCTGACCCAGCACGTGCCCGGCGAAGAAAGCTATCAGCATTACTGGCCGCGCGGCGTAGCCCTCGTGATCGCGCCGTGGAATTTTCCGATGGCGATTTTGACCGGCATGGTTTCCGCCGCGCTGGTCACCGGCAACACCGTCATTATGAAGCCGGCGGAACAATCGGCCGTCTGCGGCGCGATGGTGATGGAAATGTTTGAGGAAGCAGGCGTGCCGCCCGGCGTCCTTAATTTCCTCCCGGGCAAAGGCCGCGTCATCGGCCAGCATCTGGTCGATCACAAAGACGTCCACATGATTGCCTTCACCGGTTCGCGCGAAGTCGGATTGAGAATTTGGGAGAGCGCCGGCAAGACTCTCGCGGGCCAGCTCGAATTGAAAAGGGTCGTTTGCGAAATGGGCGGCAAGAACGCGGTCATCGTCGATTCGGACGCCGATCTCGACGAAGCGATTGTCGATTCGATTTATTCCGCCTTCGGATATCAGGGCCAGAAATGCTCCGCGCTCTCGCGCCTGATCGTTCTCGAAGAAAATTACGATCGTGTCATCAAACGGCTCGTGGAAGCAGCCGCGAGTCTGCGTGTCGGTAATCCCGAAACGCCGGGCATCACCGTCGGTCCCGTCATCGATGAAACGGCTTACCGGCGCATGCTGGACACGATCGAAGCCGGA
>JBEEHO010000003.1:0-3140 GCA_041167425.1 Verrucomicrobiota bacterium
GGAACCGATACCGACTTAGTGGAGTTAGGTACTTACTCAATTGCCTAATTTGGGGTCGCCCATGACGGACATGCGTGACGAACGACTGCAGATCATGCTTTCCCCGGATGAGCTGTCAGTACTCGACGATTTCAGATTCAAGCACCGTATGCCGACGCGCGCCGCAGCGGTCCGCGAGCTGCTGCGCCTCGGCCTTACCGTCGTCGGGACTGACGGTGATGGCCAGAAATCCAGCAATTACGGCGTGGTCAGCCGCGGCGAGTCCACCTCTCGCAACGGCACCTAGCAACAACGAGAATCGTCGCCAAAATCCCTGATAGGATCGCTCCGGCTCAGGTCAGCATCGATATAACCGACTGAAGCTGGCCCGAGGCGGAAGCCACCAGGCCATCAAACGACGTGTGGCCGTGTGCGGCGGCTTTCAGAATGACCTCCGCCATCGCAGCCTTGAGGCCGAACACCGACTGCTCCGCGGGGACGCGCGCCATCACCGCTTCAAGCGCGGCGCGCATGGTCTGGACCAGTTCTGCATTCATGGCTGTGCTCCATGTCCACGGCGCAAAGCCTACTCCACCCAGCAATCGACGCCACGCACGTCCGCGCGATTCACGCCGACGTGAAATGGCGACCCGGTCATAACAAGCTTTGCCGGAACCAATGTCAGCGCGGCGCTTTGACGGTCCATGCAATGGATCGAAGCGCTCATCAACGTTTCCGCTTTCGCCGGATTTCTCGGCCTTGCCTCATATTGGCCCAACGGCCGTCAGCCTTGATCGACCGATTCGCAAAACCATTTCGCATTCAAAATATCCGCGGGGGGAGCCGAGACTCCTTTTGTTCTCAATGAACGAACAGGGGACAACATTATTCGCAAGACAGCGGATTAAGATTCCGTTGCCGGCAGTTCATTCATTTTCATCGTGTCAGCGCCTGCGATTTGCCGGGAATCCGACGAGCGAGAATCTAACGAAGCAGTGCGCTGCGTAAAAAATTGAAGCGACGGCAAACCGCGCTGGCGAATTCGCTTCAAGAAAATCTTTACGCTGAACGTCACGAGCACCTCGTGGTGCCGCATCCCCTTCCCGCCCTTCACAAGGCCGAGGTCCCGGATGATGCAATGCGTCCCATCGCTCATGCAGGCGAGATGAGACCCTTCGAAATATTGGCGCACGCGCGAAAACATCCGCACAAGGATGCATTGTCAGGCGATTCCGTCAAATCTTGACCGCCTAAAACAGACCTCGATCGATTCGATGGACTTTTGGGGGTGATCGATCCGATGACGCACGACGCCGTGATAGAGCTAACGACCCGCGCGCGACCAGCCCGGCCTGAGACCACCTTTTGTTCCCAAAGAACGAACAGGGGGCGGAATTTCCGGCGAGCGAACGCGTTAAAGATCTGTTGCCATTGCTCTTGCCAGATCACGTTCTTGCCAGATCACGATCGGCATCAACGCCGAGGCAGAAGCCAAGAAGGCGATCCGCCCTCTACCGCGTTTTCTTGTTACCGAAGATCGCGTTCCAATTATCCTTGTAGGCTTGAGTTACCGCCTTCTGTCCCTCGCCCATGCCCTGCCGCTTTGGAGCCGCGTCGGCCTTTTCGGCCTTCGGCGCGGCTTCAGCCGGCTTGCTTTCCGGCGCGTTGCTTTCCGGTTCTTTTTTTGGAGATGTCGTTTTTTTGTCAGCCGCCATCATCAATTTCCTGGCTTTATCTCGTATCACCCGATGACCTAGCCCGTGCCATCGCCAAGGTCAAAGCTGCTGTGACAGGAGCCTGATCAGGGAGCTCCCCGGCGGACCGCATCCGCAGCCACGCAAACGTGCGTGAGGCCGCATTCACGGGCGCGCAATCCGTACGCAACGGTCTGCCCTCCGCCGCGTTTTACTGCTATTGGTTGCCCCGATTTACCCGCCGCCAAATCTGCAAATGTTCAAGGGAGCAAGAAACATGCGTTATCTCCACACCATGCTGCGCGTCCGCAACCTCGATGCCGCGCTGAAATTCTATTCTGATGCCCTGGGGCTGAAGGAGGTCCGGCGCATCGACAATGACAAGGCAAAATTCACCCTGGTGTTCTTGTGCGCGGCCGAGGACGAGCACCTCCTGAAAGATTTGCCCAAGACGCGCGGCGCACCGCTGGTCGAACTCACCTATAATTGGGAAGAGGAAAAATACGGCGAGGATCGCTATTTCGGCCACCTCGCCTACGAGGTCGACGACATCTACGCGACCTGCGCTCACCTGATGAAACTCGGCATCACCATCAACCGTCCGCCGCGCGATGGCCAGATGGCGTTCGTGCGCTCGCCCGATCTGCATTCGATCGAACTGTTGCAGAAGGGCGAAGCAAAGGCGCCGGCCGAACCGTGGACCTCAATGCCGAACACCGGACATTGGTGAGGTCATTCTAATTAGCTGGCCGGAACCCTTTTCTCTCCCACACGTTCTCTCTGCAACTGAGGAAATCAAGGAGGCGAACATGGGAAAAGGAATTTTGCTCTGGCTGCTCGGCGTGCCGATCCCGGTGATTATTCTGTTGTGGTTGTTCTTGGGCCGCTGACCGCCGCGACATCAGGCGTTCTAGAATATCAGACTCCGTCACGGTGTGGCGGGGCCTGATTTTTTTAAATGGGCTACGTTCAAATCCTGCATCTAGTCCCGCCAGGGCCCGCGCTTTTTCGCTGAACTTCCGCTATGAACCGCGGGAAGCGGATTGGCGGGAGAGAAAACGCGTGACTGACAATAAGGGACAACTCAAAATCTGGGGCCGGGCCAACTCGGTCAACGTGCAAAAGGTGCTATGGTGTTTGAGCGAGCTCGATCTCGCTTACGAGCGGATCGATGCCGGCATGGCGTTCGGCCGCAACACCGAGCCCGACTACCTCGCGATGAATCCCAACGCGCGGGTACCGACGCTGGTGGACGGCGATTACGTGCTCTGGGAATCCAATTCGGTGATGCGATATCTGGCGACAAGCCATCGGCCGGAATCGCCGCTTTATCCGCAGGCACCGAAGCTGCGCGCCGGCGTCGACCGCTGGCTGGACTGGACGCTCTCGACGGTGCAACCGGTCGATCGTCCGGTGTTCTGGGGGCTGGTGCGTCCGTCGGCCGGACAACGCGACATGGTTGCGATC
>JBEEHO010000004.1:0-3448 GCA_041167425.1 Verrucomicrobiota bacterium
TGACGTCGCCCGCGATGACCTGCTGGGTGGCGGGATCGATGGCGACTTGTCCCGAGGTGAAGACCAGTCCCGCGGCCCGAATTGCCTGCGAGTAGGGGCCTATGGCTTGCGGGGCTTGGTCGGTGGCGATTACTTCGCGCATGAGTTCTCCTGCTTGCGGATGCTGTCCGAGTTTAAGGGCGAAACGTGATTAACGCAGATTGCGATGGTGGAAGTCAAACGCTGCGCTGTGCTTCCGCGGAGTGCCCATCCCTCCGCAAATCGAACTTAGAACAACGAGCTTTGGCGGCGGGTGGGAGTGATGCCGAAATGTTCATAGGCTAGTTGGGTGGCTACCCGGCCCCGGGGCGTGCGATTCAGAAAGCCGATCTGGATGAGGAAGGGCTCATAGATTTCTTCGATGGCGTCGGGCT
The DNA here is from genome assembly GCA_041167425.1 of Verrucomicrobiota bacterium. Classification (GTDB taxonomy): domain Bacteria; phylum Verrucomicrobiota; class Verrucomicrobiia; order Chthoniobacterales; family UBA10450; genus AV80. The sequence goes on from JBEEHO010000004.1 coordinate 414, forward strand.
CTTCGGCGAGGACTGCGCCTAGTGTGTTGAGGCCAACGGGGCCGCCCTGGTATTTTTCGATGATGGTGAGAAGAAGCTTGCGATCGACCTCGTCGAAGCCGTGGCGATCGACTTCCAGCATGCTGAGCGCGGATTGCGCAGTGGGGAGATCGATCAATCCCGCGGCCCGCACCTGGGCGTAGTCGCGAACGCGGCGGAGGAGGCGGTTGGCGATGCGCGGAGTTCCGCGAGAACGGCTGGCAATTTCGGTGGCTCCGGGGCGATCGATTTTCACGCCGAGGATCTCGGCGGAGCGTTCGACGATAACGCGGAGATCGTCGTTGGTGTAGAACTCGAGGCGCAGCAGCAGTCCGAAGCGGGAGCGCAGTGGAGCGGAGAGCAGTCCGGCGCGAGTGGTGGCGCCGATGAAGGTGAAGGGCTTCACGTCCATGGTGTGGGTGCGCGCGGACGGGCCCTGGCCGATCATGATGTCGAGTTTGTAGTCTTCGAGCGCGGAGTAAAGAATTTCTTCGAGCGCGGGCTGCAGGCGGTGGACTTCGTCGATGAAAAGCACCTGGCGATCGCGCAGGTTGGTGAGGATTGCGGTGAGGTCGCCTTTGATCTGCAACGTGGGGCCGGAAGTTTGCTGGAAGACGGCGCCGAGTTCGTTGGCTATGATGTTGGCGAGCGTCGTCTTACCGAGGCCGGGCGGGCCGTAGAGGAGGACGTGGTCGAGGGCTTCGCCTCGGGATTTAGCGGCCTGGATGGCCACGTCGAGATTTTCTTTGACCTTGTTCTGGCCGATGAATTCTTGCAGGCGCTGCGGGCGGAGTTTTAGTTCGAAGGAAGAGTCGTCCTCCACAGGGGCGGCGGAAACGAGACGATCTTTTAGTGGAGCGTTGTCTTTTGCGGCGGACACTGAAGGGGATGGTAGCAGTTCTGTGTTGCGGGTTGCTAGTTGACTCGAACTTAGGCCGGATCTATCCAAGCCGCGATGTCTTCCTCGTCGATTGTCCACTCGCCAGTGCGCCCGTTTCAGCTCGAAGTCAGAAAAACGGGGTTATGTTGACCGGACGAAATGGTTTGTTTCATTGCCCAATTACTCCCAGCTTTACGCCCTTCAGTTTGCCGGCGTCGAACCAGGCGACCTTCTGCCCGAACCAAAGCTTGTTTCCCGAGAGCCGGTACTTTTTTGTCGCGCCTGCGAAGTCGCGCGTGCCCAGCAGATAGGCGACGGGCGTCTCGCCAAATTTTCCGACGTGGTCAGAGAGCCAGCCTCCGCCCGAAGCGGCCGCGAGAATCACGGGCTCGCCGGGGAAATATGCCAGCTTGCCGAAATCCTTTTGGCTCTCGGTCAGGGGCGCGGCCCATCCGTAGGCTTTGCGGAAGAGGGCAATCGACGCATCGAGATTGTTGACGCCGATGATGACATTTTCGACGCCGTAGAGGGGCGCGCCTTTTACACTTTCTGAAGTTTGCACGCGCCAGGCGCGCGGGGTCTGGTCTTCAATGATGAAGGGCAACGTGGAGCCTGGGGTTCCGGTGCCGACATTGGCCGTCATCCACTCGACTGACATGCCGTCGGGGCGTTTGCGGCTGCCGCGCTCGGGAGCGGTAACGGGGATGCCCGCTTTTTTCAAGCGGTCGACTTCCTGCAACAGGACGCTGGTTCCCTCGGCCCAGGCGCAGGTTACGGCATCGGCTGACATGTATCTGGCCCACTCGGAGCCTTCGGTCACGCCCGGCTTTATCGGCGCGATCAATTCAATGTAAGAGGCGTCATCGAAGCCGACCATGGCCATCTGTGTAATGCCGTTGCCATGCGGGCCGCCGAGATCGGGAGTCAGGCCGATGCCGGTGAAGTCCTGGCGAAGGGAGTCGAGATTCGATCCGCAAACGGAGACGTGGTCGATCTCAAGCACGACACTCTTATTTTCCTGAGACATGGCGAATTGAGTACCGAGTGTGAGAACCAGCGTGACTAAGAACGATAACGATAAAGACAAGCGGCGGCAGATTGCTGAACTCCGCTTGAGCATGCGGGCCTCCTCGGCGGCTGCAATTAAGAAAGAGGAATGGTACGCCAGATTGCCGGATAGGGGAATGATTTCCTGAAGATACGAGTCGCTTGACCGATGGTATATAATTATTCTATATAGTATAGACATCAATAATATGGCGCTAAGCATTAAAAACGAAGCTACCGAGCGCCTTGCCCGCCAAGTGGCGAGTGAGACCGGAGAATCTTTGACTGAAGCGATTCAAACATCGTTAAAGGAGCGCTGGGAACGCCTGCGAGGACAGCGAAGGGGACATATTTTGAGCGGCCAGATCGAAGATTTGCTCCGGCGAGTGGACGCGCTGCCGACACAGGATTCCCGTCCAGAAGACGAAATACTCGGATACGGTGAAGACGGCGTTCCTCGCTAAGGCCTCGCGAATGGTGATTGACACCTCTGCACTCATTGCGATCTTCCTGGGCGAACCCGAACGGAAGCTGTTTCTTGAGCAGATCATCCAAGCAGAAACGAAGCTGATTTCGGCGGCGACCTCTTTGGAAACTGGAATCGTGCTCGAGGCGCGGCGCGGCGAAGCTGCGGGGCGTGAGTTCGATCTGTTTATCGTGCGGGCAAAGTTGGAAGTGGTTTCCGTCGATGCTGAACAAATCGAAATTGCTCGCTCCGCTTGGCGCAAGTATGGCAAAGGGCGGCATGCGGCTGGCCTCAACTTCGGCGATTGCTTTGCTTACGCTTTGGCAAAGTTCTCGGGGCAGAATCTGCTGGCCAAGGGAGAGGATTTTCGGCTTACCGACGTGGAGTTAGTTAATTGACCGTCAAGTCGACCGAGATAAGAGATCCCACCCAAGGATGAAAAGGATATTTTTACTAATGATTTCCACGAAAAATGATCGTGGTGGACGTTTCCTTGGCTTCGTCAGTGTTTGTGCGCGTCAACGTAGGAGCGTAAAACGGCGTTCATGCGCGTCAGATGGCCTTCGCCTTGTCTCTTGAACCACTCGAACACGTCACTGTCAATGCGAAGATGCACGGATGTTT
>JBEEHO010000005.1:0-14166 GCA_041167425.1 Verrucomicrobiota bacterium
CAGACGGCGAGGGACCTCGCATAGCTAGTCCGGCACACACGTAGCTGGAAAACGAAATTCCAGTGGCGAGGTCCCTCGCCGTCTGCGCGCCTCGGGATGACACTTATTTCACTCGTCCCAGGCATGAGCCGCCGAACGTCATTCCACGAATTCGACGGTGGGGACCTTGCTGAGGTAACCCCGCTGATGCGCCGTCTGGAGAAATTCGCGCACGGCTTTGCGGCCGATCGCTCCGTAGTCGCGCGTGTAATCGTTCACGTACATCCCGATGAATTTCCCCGCGAGACCCGCATCCATGTCGCGCGCATAAGGCATCGAATGCGCGACCCCCTCGTCGCGATGCGCCAGGCCGAAATCGATGCTCTCGCGCATGATCTCGAGCAGGTCGCGTTGCACGGCCGGCTCGATGTCTTTGCGCAGGACGTTACCGCCAAGAGGCAAAGGCAGACCGGTCTCTCGCTTCCACCATTCACCGAGATCGATGATCTTGGTGAAGCCCGATCGGCTGTAGGTAAGCTGGCCTTCGTGAATGATCAGTCCCGCCGCGGCGCGGCGGCTTTTGACCGCGGCGAAAATTTGATCGAACGGCACGACGATGTGATCGAAGTCGCCCAGATAAAGTTGCAGCGCCAGATACGCGCTTGTCATCCGGCCGGGGATCGCGATCGTCCGATTCCGAAGCCAGGCGCGGATTTCTTCGTCCGACGCACCAGGCGACAGGCCCTCGGGGTTTTCGGCGATCACCATCGGGCCGTAGCCATCGCCCATGCTGGCGCCGCAGGGTAAAAGCGCGTAGCGATCGCTGACATAGGCGAACGCGTGAATCGAAATTGCGGAGATGTGCAGTTCGCCGCAAAGCGCCCGCTCATTCAGCGTTTGAATGTCTTCGAGCCGATGCTCGAAACGATAGCCGCGCAGATCGATTTTGTTTTCCGCCATCGCGTAAAACATGAAGGCATCGTCCGGATCCGGAGAATGTCCCAGCGTGAAGATACTCGCGTCGTTTCCAGGCATTTCACGACATGCTAGCGCATTCGAGGGCGGCAACAAAATAGCTGTTCATGCTCCTGCTCTTGTTCGTGCTCCTGATCCTTCGCGTCCACAAAAAGATCAGGAGCAGGAGCAAGATAGGCGTGCTCTGCGTTTGCTTGATCAACATCGTTCCGATAACCTGATGTGGCATGGCGAAATCAGCTCTTGGCAAAGGTCTCAGCGCATTAATTAGCGCCCGTCCACCCGCAGTCAGAATGGACCCGGAGCCGGGCGAGAAAATTCGCCAGGTCGGCCTCGCGAGTATCGTCCCAAGTCCGTTGCAGCCGCGGAAGGATTTCGCCCGGGATGTTTTGGAAGAGCTGGTCGAATCGATTCGGCAGCATGGCATCATCCAGCCGCTCGTGGTGCGTGATGTCGGCGGCCGCCATGAATTGATTGCGGGTGAACGGCGGTGGCGCGCGGCGCAGGAAGCGGGGCTCACGCAAGTGCCCGTGATCACTCGCATTGCGACCGATCTAGAAGTGTTGGAACTTTCGCTGATCGAGAATCTGCAACGCGCGGATCTCAATCCGATCGAAGAAGCGGAGGCTTACGCCCGCCTCGCGGGTGAATTCGGAATGCGTCAGGACGACATCGCACGGAAAGTCGGGCGCAGCCGCGCCGCTGTGACCAATTCGATGCGGCTGCTCGATTTGCATCCGCAGGTGCAGACCTGGCTCACCCAGGGCCTGGTCTCCGTCGGGCACGCAAAAGTCTTGCTGGGCTTAAAGGAACCGGACGAACAGCTGGCGGTGGCGGAAACAATTTTGCGGCGGAGCGCAACGGTCCGCGCGACGGAACGGCTGGTGGCGCGTCAGCTTGGGACCACGCGGCCCCGTCGAAAGAAGACCGCCGCAAACACGGTCACGTCGGCCACGATTGACGATCTGCAGAGCCGATTGCAGGAACATCTCGGCACCAGGGTGACGCTGCACCACGGCGAAAAACGCGGGCGAATCGAGATCGAATATTACGGCAACGACGATCTGCAGCGGGTGCTGGCGGCGCTCGGGTTGTCCGCAAGCGAGACGTAGCATGTGGGGCCCCGGTGGATCGCGCGCTTTGCGTGCGATGCTAATAATCGCGCTGGGATTTCTCGCGGCCTGTAACCGGGCTCAAACGGCGACCCAACGCGACAACCAGAGAAAAATCTGGGAGGAATTCTCGGGCGAAAAGGCGCTGGCCCATGTTCAGGCGATGGTCGATTTCGGGCCGCGGCCGCCCGGGACTGAGGCGATCGAGAAAACCAGAACCTATCTCACCAAACAGCTGGAAATTTCCGGCTGGAAGGTGACGCGCCAGGCTTTCACTGACAACACGCCGCGCGGGAAAGTCGAATTCGTGAATCTGATCGCGACGTTTGCCGGCAAGGAGAGCGCCCCTTCTTTTATCGTCTGCTCGCACTACGATACGAAAACGTTCGACGCGGCCACGTTCGTCGGCGCGAACGACGCCGGCTCGAGCACGGGAGTGTTGCTGGAACTCGGCCGTGTTCTGGCCCAGCGCCCCGACCTCGCCCGCAAAGCCGAGCTGGTTTTTTTCGACGGCGAAGAAGCATACCAGGCGTTTACCGAAACGGACGGTCTTTACGGAAGCCGTTACTACGCGAAGCAACTCGCCGCCCAAAACAAGACGAAACAATACCGCGGCGGTCTTTTGCTGGACATGGTCGGCGACCGATCGCTGAACATCACGCTCCCGCCGGATTCGCCGCCCGAGATGGCGCACGACATCTTCGCCGCCGCCGACGCGTTGAATTTGCGAAAGTATTTTACCTATTTCGACCGCGACATCCTGGACGATCACACGCCGCTGAATGAAGCCGGCATTCCGGCGATCGATTTGATCGATTTCGATTATCCGCCGTGGCACACGCCCGGTGACACGATCGACAAGCTCAGCGCGGAAAGTCTTCGGACGGTCGGCGCGGTCACGGCGTATTACCTTTCTGAGAGCGCGTTGAAATGACGGGCAGGTTCCGTCGGTTCGTCCTGGTCGCCGCCCTCTGCATTGCCGGCATTCTTTGCAGCGATTTACTGTGTCGCTGGAACATTTTCCGCGACGCTGCCGGACGGCTCTTCGGCCGGGGACACCTCGTTGCGATTGCAGGTGGCACGGGTCTTTATGAGAAAGACTGCGCGGGCCAGGAAGTTTTCACAGCGTCCGAGTTGATCGCCGTAGGAAATCTTCGCCGCAACGCGCGGAGCGAGCAGACAGACGCAACGAAAGGAAATCGGGAGTTATCTTTCTTGCGTGCGCAATTTGGAAGTGAAAAAGCTTTCGGAAAAACTCTTCGTTCGAGCGGTCTCTCTCTTTCGTCCTTGCGCGAAAAAATCGCGGATCAACTCCGTTCGCTCCAATGGATCGAGAAGAAGATCGCCGCGGAGCCGAAGGAAACCGAACCGGATTACCGAAAATTTTACGACACGCACCCCGAGAGTTTCATGCAACCTGTCCGGTTTCGCGCCGCGCATCTGTTTCTGGCCGCGCCGGCCGACACGCCACCGGAAGTGGTGGAGTCGAAGCAGAAGGCGATCGAAGCGCTGGCTCTTCGCCTGTCGCACGGCGAAAGCCTGGCCCAGCTGGCGGCGGAAGCATCCGAGGATGAAGCGACAAAATCGCGTGGCGGCGACCTCGGATTTTTTTCTGCAACGCGAATGCCGACGGAGTTTTTCGCTGAAGTGGCCAAGCTCCATCCCGGCCAGACCAGCTCACCCTTCCGCTCGCATCTCGGTTTTCATCTTATTTTGGTGACCGAAATGATGCCGGCGCGCCGGCTTAGCTTCGAGGAAGCTCGTGGAGAAATAATGCTGGCTTTGGCAAATCGAAGGCGAGCCTTGATTGCCGAAGGCCTAACTGAGACTCTGGCCCGGGCAGATTATGTTCGCGCCGACTGAACTCGCGGAAAGTTCGGCGTTGCGTCTCCGATGGTTTGCCGTGATTTTCAGCGGTCACCGGCAAAAGCCGCGGACTCAAAATTAAACAATGGCTCGCACACGAAAAAATGTAGGGGTAATCGGCCTTGGAATTATCGGCTCGCGCGTCGCCGATAATTTACGGCAGCGGGGTTTCCATGTCTTCGTCTGGAACCGCACCCCGCGCCCCGTGCCCAACTTTGTCGGTTCCGCCGCGGAAGTCGCGGAGCTGTGCGATTTCGTCCAGATCTTCGTTTCGGACGACGAAGCGCTGCTCCAGACGGCGCAACGGATCGCGCGCGATGTGACTCCGAACCACGTCGTGATGGCGCACTGTACCGTTTCGCCAGACACCATGCGGGCGGCCGCTGAAATCGTTGAAAAGCGGGGCGCGCGTTTTCTCGACGCTCCTTTCACGGGAAGCAAGATGGCAGCGGAGAACGGGCAACTGGTTTATTACATCGGAGGTGATGAAGCGGCGCTGCGTCTGGCGCGTCCGATTCTCGAAGCGAGCAGCAAGGAAATTATCGAGATCGGCAAAATAGGCGATGCCACCACGATTAAAGTCGCGACCAACATGATAACGGCGGCAACCGTGCAGGGCGCAGCCGAGGCCCTGGCCCTCGTCCACAAGTCTGGTTTGTCGGTGGAAAAATTCGCCGCCGCCATGCGCAACAACGGAAGCAATTCCACCACGCTCGACATGAAAATGCCGATGATGATCGAGGGCAATTTTGACGCTCACTTTTCGGTGAAGCACATGTTGAAAGATGTGGTCATCGCCACCCGTCTGGCTCGCGGATTAGGGCTCGAACTCGGAGCCACCGACGCTTCGCGTCACGGTTTGACGGAGGAAATACGGCAGGGACGCGGCGACGACGATTATTCTTCGCTTTTCCGGCAATATTTTCCGGCGGGCGGCCCGCTCAATCGCAATGAGATCGCGAAGGAGGATCAACCGCAGCTCGCTGGGATTGATCAAGAGAAGCGTTCCGAACCGGAGCGTCCCGCTGAGATTTCCGTGGCTGAATCAGCCGCGGAACCAGTCGCGAATGTGAAAGCGGAGAGCGAAAAAATCGAACCGCCGCCTGACGCGCCCGCAGGTCCGGCAGCGTCGCCGCCTCCCGCCGAAGTTGAAGTCGCCGCGCGTTCGAAGCCGGAGGACGAACAGAAGACGGTTGCGCCTGCCGTCACACTCGAAGACAAGGAAAAGGGATCGGACTTGCCAGCGTTGCCCGAGCTCACGACTGCTCCGAAGGAACCAGCGTTTTCTTCCAGGGGTGTCTCCGAACCGGCCGTTACTCCGGCATCAGCTGCATCCGTTCCTCAGGAGCCGTCTCAAAAAGAGGAAAATGGCGAGGGGCCTGGTGGACTATGGGGCGGCTTCTGGAAGCGCCGCACGGATAATTGAGCCTGGCCAAAGCGTCGCCCATGACGCCGTCTTTCCATCCCGAACGAGGCGCATTTTTTGATCTCTCGTCCCGCGTAAAATTGCGCATTAGCGGCGCGGACAGTCTTCGTTTTCTCAACGGCCAGATCACCAACGATCTGCGAAAAACCTCATCGAGTTCGGCGATCCAAGCATCAATCTTGAGCGCGAAGGGAAAGCTGAACGCAAACATTTTCATCTCCGCGGAGGGTGATTCCTTTCTCATTGATGCCGACTCGGAATTGCGGGAAGCGCTCCCGGCTCGAATTGATCGATACATTATCGCGGACGATGTGCAGGTCGATGATATCACCGATCGTTTTGCGATTTTCCATGTCACCGGCGAGATGACGCCACTGCCTTTTCAGCCGGCCAGAATGGTGCAGGTGAATCGATTTGGCTGCCCTGGGTGGGACCTATGGCTCGAGGAATCGGAACAGGAGCGAGTCCGCCAGCAACTGTCCGCCATTTTTGTTTTTTGCGATGACGAACGCACCGAAGTATTTCGAATCGAGCAGGGGATACCCCGGTGGGGCCGGGAGCTGACGGACCAGATCATCCCGACGGAGGCGAACCTGGAAGCGACCTCAATCGATTACTCGAAAGGATGCTACATCGGGCAGGAAGTGATTTCGCGGATCAAGATGTCGGGGCAAACCAACAAGCGGCTCTGTGGTCTCATCTCGATCTCCGGCGTTCCGCTTCACGCCGGAATGCTTCTGGTTTCGAGCGAAGATGACGGCAAGGAAATTGGCTCGATTACGAGCGCTGCGTTCAGTCCGCGGTTGGGAAAAACGATTGCGCTCGGTTTTGTGAAGCGGGGTTTCAATTCGTTAGGCGCGCGCCTGTGGGCTTCTCCCCTTCAAAATCCCGGAGCCTCTTTCCACGGTGCGGCGGCGCCGGTTGAGATCGTCGAGGTTCCGTTTGTCTAATTAAGGTCTGATGGCCCAGGTAACTCTCAAAGCCGTTTCGAAAATCTATCCGCGCAGGAACGGGACCGATCTGGCTGCGCTCCGCGAACTGAATCTCGACATTCAGGATCACGAATTTGTCGTTTTAGCCGGGCCGGCCGGCTGCGGAAAATCGAGCGTCATTCGAATGATTGCCGGCCTCGAGGAAATTTCGCAAGGCGACATTTTCATCGGCGATCGGCGCGTCAACGACGTGGCGCCGAAAGATCGCGACGTCGCCTGGGTGGCTGAAAGTTTTGTCCCCTATCCAGGGATGTCGGTAAGCGGCCATCTCGCCTTTGGGTTGACGCTGCGGAAATTCTCAAAGGCTGAAATCAAGAAGCGGGTGCAATCGGCTGCCGAGATTCTCGGGCTGCAGGAGCTGTTGGAACGCAAGGCGGAGGTCCTCTCTCTTGAGCAGCGGCAACGCCTTGCTCTCGCTCGCGCGGTTGCGCTCCAGCCCAAAGTCTTTCTCTTCGACGAGCCGCTCTCCCATCTCGAAGCGGCGGCGCGGATGCAAATGCGCAAAGAGATCGCGAAACTGCATCAGCGATTGCAAGCCACGCTGATCTACGCCACACGGGATCCGGTTGAAGCAATGGCGCTGGGCGGTCGGATGGTGCTGCTGAATGAGGGAATAGTACAGCAGGCGGGACCAGCCCGGATCCTCTACGACGAGCCCGCGAATTCTTTCGTCGCCACTTTTTTGGGCAGCCCCCCGATGAATCTGGTGCGGGGGACACTGAAGCAGGATCGCGATTCGCTTCTTTTTTCTGAAACGGAAGAGGGCACCATCGAGGTGCGTTTGCCGGCCGCGAAACTCCCCGGCGCGCAGGATTTCATTGGCAAGCCGGTCCTGTTGGGAATCCGCCCGGAGGATATTGAGGTCGCGCAGCCCTCAAATGCGCCCGAAAGATATTCCGGAACTTTTCGGGCGATTATCGACCTGGTCGAGCCGATGGGAGCGGGAGCTGTGATCTACCTCCAAACCGGCCCGCACACCCTGCTTTGCCGCAGTCGCCCCGGTGTCGATCCTGGGGAAACGGGGCATCGCTCGCAATTCGGGATGGACCTGAACAAGGCACACCTGTTTGATCCCGTTTCGAGGCGCCGGATCGGTCCCGGGGCCTAATTTGCTTCAATCGTGAATCTTGGGTCGTTTTTTATTGCCTTTCCAAAGGGCGCGCGGGTAATGTCGCCGTTTACCACGAAAGAACCAGCCATTGAACCAACAATTACTCTCTGAAATTGGCCGCACTCAGCGGTTGGAAATTCTTAATACGCTCAAGCGAACCAAGGGACTCTCGGTTAACGAGCTCGTCGGGAAAATGAAGATGAGCTACATGGGGATCAAGCAGCATTGCCTCACGCTCGAGCGCGACGGTTATCTCGATACGTGGCGACGCCCGCAAAAAATGGGGCGGCCGGAAATGGTCTATCGCCTGACGCGGCGAACCCACGATCTCTTCCCTTGCGACAGCAACGATTTCACCCTCGAGCTGTTAAAATCGATCAAGGAAATCTACGGACCGAACGGGCCGGAGAAAATGCTCTTCAATGTTTTTGAGCGGAAAACGGCGGCGCTGAAAGCGAAAGTGAAAGGCGAGACAGTGGTAGATCGGGCAAAGTGGCTCTCGGCCCAGCGCGAAAAAGAAGGTTTCATGTCGCAATACGTCGGGGACGAAAAAGAAGGCGGGCCGCAAATCCTCGAATGCCACTCACCGATTTTGAACCTACTCGATCAGTATCCGATCATCGGTCGCCTCGAGCACGATCTCGTCGCGGGCGTCCTCGAAACCGAAGTCCGTCGAGAAGAAAGCCGCGCCTCGGGCCTCTACGAGTGCGCCTTTTACTTCTCCCTCTGATTCATCCGCGGAGTTGGCGCGGAGAATTCCGCTTTCGCCGCAGTCGAATTTCGGTTGATTGATGGCCCCATGTCACGGGCCTTTCCGACAGCCGTTATCGAAAACTTGCAGCCGCTGGTCAATGGCGGCCGCTACCCGGTCAAGCGCGTCGTCGGTGATGATCTGGCGGTCGAAGCCGATGTTTTTAAGGATGGCCACGATGTGGTGGCAGCGACCTTGAAGTGGCGGCTTCTGGGCGAGACGCACTGGCACGAAACGCCGATGGCGCTCGTGGATAACGATCGCTGGCGTGGCGTCTGCACCCTCTACGAAAACGCGACCTACGAATACACCGTCGAAGCGTGGACCGATACTTTTCGCGCCTGGCAGCACGAGTTTGCCACGAAGTTTGAAGCCGGCATCACCAATCTGCGCAGTGAGACGCTCGAAGGCGCCGCGCTGCTGGACGAAGCGGCCGCGCGAGCCGCGAACCACGCAGATGCCGAACGCCTTCGGGAACTGTCCGCGGCTATTCGCGCAGCGGAAGCCGACAAAATCAATCAGATCGCGCATTCGGGCGAGCTCGAAGTGCTGATGGCCAGCTATCCGGACCGAACCGGCGCCACCCAATATGCGCCGCCACCTCGCGTGGTGGTGGACCGGAAAGAAGCGAGAACGGCGGCGTGGTATGAATTTTTCCCGAGGTCAGCGGAAGGGCGAGGCGATCGCGGCTCAACCTTTCGCGACTGCCTTGCTCGAGTCGAAGACGCGAAGGCGATGGGATTTGACGTGATCTATTTTCCGCCGATTCACCCGATTGGCCGGACCAATCGAAAGGGCCGCAACAACTCCGTCACGTGTGAACCTTGGGAACCGGGAGTGCCCTACGCCATCGGCAGCGAATTCGGCGGTCACAAAGCCATCGACCCCTCGTTGGGGACATTCGAGGATTTCGCCTGGCTCGAGCAGGAAATTCGAAGCCGCGGGATGGAGATCGCGCTGGATTTTGCCATCAATTGCTCGCCCGATCATCCCTACGTCCGGGAACATCCCGAGTGGTTTTACAAACGGCCGGACGGGACAATTAAGTACGCCGAGAATCCGCCCAAAAAATATGAGGATATTTATCCGCTGAATTTTCGCTGCGAAAACTGGCCGGAGCTTTGGGCGGAAATGAAGAGCATTATTCTTTTCTGGGCCGAGCGCGGCGTGCGCATTTTTCGCGTGGACAACCCGCACACAAAACCGGTGCCGTTCTGGGAATACCTGATCTCGGGGGTGCGCGATAAATATCCGGACGTGATCTTTCTTTCGGAAGCTTTCACGAAGCCAAAGATGATGAAGGCGCTGGCGAAAGCCGGTTTTACGCAGAGCTACACTTATTTTACGTGGAGAAATACCAAGGCTGAACTCACCGAATATTTCACCGAGCTGACGCAGACCGAAATGCGCGATTTCTTTCGCGGCAATCTCTGGACGAATACGCCTGATATCCTGCCGGTTCATTTGCAGGAAGGCGGCCGGCCGGCATTTATGATCCGCTCGGTCCTGGCGGCGACCCTTTCGAGCGTCTACGGGATCTACAGCGGTTTCGAGCTCTGCGAGAATGCGGCGTTACCTGGCCGGGAGGAATATCTCGACTCCGAAAAATATCAATGGAAGGAACGCGACTGGGATGCGCCAGGAAACATCAAGGATTGGATCACGCGTCTGAACCGCATTCGGAAGGAGAATCGGGCCCTCCAGCTCTACGATAACCTGCGTTTTTACCGGACGGACAACGATGCCATCCTCTGCTACGGCAAAATGACGCCGGCGCGCGATAACATCATCCTGATCGTGGTGAACCTCGATCCGTTTCGGTCGCAGAGCTCGTATGTTCACATTCCGATCGAAGATTTTGGCGCGATGGAGGCGGATAATTATCAGGTCCACGATCTCCTGAGCGATGCACGTTACCTTTGGCATGGCGCCCGGAACTACGTGGAGCTGAATCCGCAGGTGCAACCGGCTCACATCTTTCGCGTCCGGCGCTGGCTGGCGGGGGAAAAGTTTGTTTGAACGCCGGAAGGCCCGGCGCGGTCTCCACGCTGATGTTCTGCGCGCCGGCTATTTGCATCTGCCGCGGGCGTTGGCTATCGTAAGTTCACTTCTGGAATGAATAATCTCCTCGCGCTGTTCGCGGGCGTAATGCCCTTCCTCGCGCAAACTCCCGTGCCCCAAGCTCCGGATTTGCCGCGTACCAAATCCATTCTCGATACCATGATCGCGGCCGGGCCCGTGATCATTCCGCTTTTCGTGCTCTCGATTTTCTCCGTCATGCTGGTGATCGTTTATTTTCTCACCATCCGGCGCGGCGCGGTGGTCTCCAGCGGCTACATGGCAACGGCGGACGCACTTTTGCGCAAGCGGGATTATCTCGGCCTTCTCGCGGTCTCGAATCGCCATGGCGAAGCCATCGCGCGGGTCGTGCAGAAAATGCTCGATTTCACCACGAAAAATCCGAGCGCCGATTTCGCGCAGGTGCGGGAGATCGCCGAAACCGAAGGGACGCGGGTGGCCTCGAGTTTGAATAATCGAGTAATTTATCTGGCGGACATCGGAATGATCGCGCCGATGCTCGGCTTGCTCGGCACCGTCTTCGGCATCATCAAATCCTTCGGCGCCCTGGGAGCGGATCTCGGCTCGGCTCGTTACGCGCTGCTTTCGAACGGCGTCGCCCAGGCCCTGGTGAACACAGCGGCCGGTCTGGCCATCGGCATTCCCGCGATGATCTTCTACGCGTTTTTCCGGGGCCGGGTCCAGAAAATCATCTCCGAGCTCGAATCGGCGGTGACTCACGTCCTCGCCTTGCTTTCATTGCAATACAATAAGCGGACACCGGAGCGGACGCCGGTGTTGCTCGAAGATGAATTTTGATGGCGGCAGGTTCGTCAGACTTCCCTGACTCCTGTTCCGGCATTTTATGATATGAACTTGCGAAGGCACGCGACCCCGCAGCATCCCGGCATCCAGCTGGCGCCTCTCGTCGACGTCCTGCTGCTTCTCCTGATTTTCTTTCTGATGACCTGGAACGCGGCGCGGAATGAAAACGAGCTCGACGTGAAAGTGCCGAAAGCTACCTCGGCCAAGGAAAAGCCGGCGCCCATGGGTGACGTCGTCGTCAATGTGAAAGCCGATGGCAACGTCGTGGTTAACCGGCGCACGCTCAGCCCGGCCGAGCTGACCGAGATGCTGAAGAATCTGGTGCAGCTTTATCCCGACCAGGCGGTCGTGATCCGGGGCGATGAAACCGGCGCCTACAAGAACGTGGTCGGAGTCCTGAATATTTGCAGCGAGGCCGGCGTGACCAACGTCGCTTTCGCCACGGCAAAATGAAAACCGGGCGAGGCGCGCTTTGCCTCGTGCATGCCGCGCTGATCTTTTCCGCGATCCCCATTTCGTTGGCGCAGCAGCGCACGCCAGAAGTGCGCCGGGCCCAGCCCGTGGATGAGCCGCCGGTCGCGCGGGCTGTTCCAGTCGATCCACCGGCGCGCAGCGTCGCCCCGAAGCCGACCGCGCCGGCTGCAAATCCCGATCAGCCTTCCGCCGATTCTCCATCGACCGAACCAGAAGCGCCCCCGGACCGGCGTCAGCTCGATTACGCAAACGCGCTTTTTTCCCGAAAGCTCTACGACCTTGCTGTGCCCGAATATGAAAAATATCTCGCCCAATATTCCGGCGCGCCGGGACGGGCCAGCGCCTACTTTTACGCTGCTGAATGTTATCGCGCGCTGAACCGCAGCGCAGCCGCTCGAAGCAATTTTCAAAGCGTGCTCGATAACTATGGCGAAAGCGAATTTGCCGGACCGGCCGCGTACGGGGTGGCGGAAATTCTTTTCACCCAAAAGGATTACAACGGGGCTCTGGCGCTCTTTCATCGCGCCGCGGCAAAGTCGAAAGAATCGGCGCTGGCACTTTCCGCCCGTTATTTCGAAGCGCGTTGTCTGGAGAATGTCGATCGCAAGGATGAGGCGCAAAATCTTTACCAGCAGGTCATCGATGGAAAAAATCCAAATCCGTATCGGGAGGATGCGCGTCTCGCCGCCGGCACGATTGCGCTGGCGCGGGGCCGAAAAGCGGATGCGTTGAGACATTACGAAGCGCTGGCCAACGAAACGCAGAAGCCGGCGTTGAAAGCGGAGGCGACGGTGCGCGCCGGAATGGTGGCGGTGGATTTGATGCAAACCGAAAAGGGAAAGGTGGACAAGGCGATGGCGGAGAAAGCGATGAGCCTGTTGCAGAAAGGCCGTTCGCTGCCGGAAGCGGGCCGCTGGCGCGCGGTGGCCGAGATCGGATTGCTTCGGTTGCAATATCAATCAGGCCAGTACGAAAAAGTGCTGGCGGAATACAAGCGCGGCCAGGACCAGATCCCCGAGGAAGTGCGGGCGGAAATGATGTTGATCGTGGGCAACAGCCAGCGGCAGCTCGGGAACACCAAGGAAGCGGACGAGGTTTACCGCCAAATCATCGCCAAATTTCCGGACCGGGAAGAAGCAAAAGACGCGCAATATCAGCGGTTGATTAACTTCTACAATACGAATGCGCCTTCGCTTCTCTCCGAGATCGATGAATACCTGAAATCGAGTCCGGCCCCGGAACGGGCCGACCAGGCGAAGCTGCTGAAGGCTGAATATTTTTACAAGGAACAGAAGTTCGCGGACGCCGCGCCGATCTATGCGGAGCTGCGCGCGTCGCATCTCTCACCGAAATTGCGTTCGGAAGCCGCCTACAAACTTGGCTGGTGTTACGTCCAGTTGAAGGATGGGACGCAGATCATCGATGCGTTCGGCTATTTCGTGAAAGGTTTCCCGGAGAGCCCGCAGGTCCCTTCCGCTCTCACGCAGCGCGCGCTCGCCTATCAGGAAACCAGGAATTACGACGCGGCGATCGAGGATTTGAACACACTGCTGGCGAAGTTTCCCGCGGCGAAGGAGCGGGAAGCGGCGTTGCAACAAAAGGCGCTCATCCTCGGACAGCAGGACAACACGAAAGGAATGGCGGACGCTTTCCAGCAACTGCTGAAAGAATTCCCGAAGAGCTCAGTGGCGGCGCAGGCAAATTATTACATCGGGAAGGCGGCCTTCGAAGCGAAGGACTACAAAGGCGCGCTCGCTCCGCTCGATGCCGCGCGCCAGCTGAATAAAGCGCAGTATTACAACCTGGCGACGCTCCGAATTCTCTCCGCCTATTTTTACCTGAAAGATCGCGCGGCCCTGACCAATGAAGTGAACGGTTTCCTCGCGGCCAATCCCGACGGAAAGGTCCCGGCCGAAATTCTGGAGTGGCTGGGGGTCGAGTACTACAATGAGAAGAATTACGTCGCGGCGGAAAAGTATTTCAGCGTTTTGGGCCAGAGCGAAAGCCTCGGCAACGTGAAACCCGATTTCTGGTTTTACCTCGCGGACTCGGAAACGAAGCTGAAAAATTTCCCACTGGCGGAAGCAGCCTACGAAAAATATCTCCAGGTCGCGACCGACCCGGCGGCCAAGGCAAAGACGTTGCTTGCGCTGGGGGCGACGAAAATTTCCGCGCACAAACCGGATGACGCGCAGAAGATCGCCGCGGAAATCATGACACTCCAGCCGGAGGGACGGGTGAATGCGGAAGCGAGATTGCTGGCCGGCGATGTGCAAGTCGAGCGTCAGCATTTCGAGGAAGCGGGCAAGGCTTTCATGGGAGTGGCGTTGCTCTACGACGATCCCGCGATAACTCCGCGCGCTCTGCAAAAGGCCGCGGCCGCGTACCAGAAGGCGGGCAAAACAGAGGAGGCGGACCGCGTCGCCAAGCAGTTGCACGATAAATATCCGGACTTCGCGGGCGGTTGACGGCCGGCTCTTCTTCAGGGCAGCGCAGGCTGCCAGCCTCCAGGGCGCTTCAACACGTTGGCTGTGTTCGAGGGTTGTCATCGCGGAAACGTTTTGCTTGGATGGCGCGATGGAAAAGCTTCGTCCCTG
>JBEEHO010000006.1:0-18811 GCA_041167425.1 Verrucomicrobiota bacterium
GATGGCGCTCTCGCCATCGCGAACTTTCGTTTTCGAGGCCGGGTTGGCGCGAGGCTTCTGCTTCGGCGGGGGCGCCGAAACCCGCACGCGATGGCGCGTGCGCTCCCCGGATATTTCCCGCTCCATATTTCATCAGAAGTAGCGACTTTCACCAATCAAACGTTCGCGAGAAATCTTTGGTCGGCGCGCCGTTGCCAGAGCCAAAGGACAACGAAAGCCAGGTTCATGGGCCACAAGATGAACGGAAAAAAGAGATCGATTCGATGAAAGCACGCCAGGACACCGATGGCATAGAACCGGGTGTTGTCTCCGAGTAAATTCCACCCGCGGACCGGGCCAAAAAAATGGTCACGATATCGGGCCCGGTCCTCGTCCCGCAGCACGCCAGCGATCGAGCGCTGGGCGAGAGCGGCCTCCACTTCGGCGTGCAAACCGGTCAGCAATCTCTGCATCGACAAATATCCGCGATAAAGCCAGCGCAGCCACGGCGCCACCCTGGCCGGTTCATGGCGGGGCACACGCCCTTCCCTCACCACCGAAGCGTAAGCCGTCCGGTGGTAATCATACATTTGCGCGTGCGCGGCGGTGGCCACCGCGGCCAGCACCATCCAGATAACGATGACGGCGTCGCCGCCGCGGTGCAGCATGCCCGCGGCAATCGCCAGATAGATCGCCGCATGTGTGACGTAGCCGGCGCCGCCATCGAGCACTTTGCCCAGCTCCGTGGTCCGTCCGGTCATGCGCGCGAGCTGCCCGTCCGCCGAATCGATGATCCCGTGAACGATCAGCAATCCAAACGCGACCAGCCCGAGACGTTCGTCGAAGAGCAGGGCGCCGCCCGCAATGCCCACCAGCGCACCGATGACGGTGACCTGGATCGGAGTCAGCCGCGCGCTTTCCGCGAGCCGGGCTAGAACGGACCCGAGCGGACGGAAGAAATAAACGTCCGCCAGTTCCACGATTTCAGAGTTCTTGAAAGCGAGGCCGTGCGGCGAAGCAGACTGGCCGTCTCGAGGCGTCACAGGCCGTTGCTAGTACTCAGATTCTCTCCCGCTGCAAAGTCATTTCGGTCTTGCACACCGGCTTGCTGACGCTGAAATCAACTCTGAATGTCCCGCATCGAAATCACGCCAGTCGCTTCGCCCGCGGAACGCGATGCCTTCATCAAATTTCCGTGGCGCATTTACGCGAACGATCCCGCCTGGGTTCCTCCGCTCCTGATTGAGCGCAAAGAATTTCTCGATCGGAAGAAACATCCCTTTTACGAGCATGGCGATGCCGCGCTTTTTCTGGCGCGCCGGGACGGTGAAATCGTCGGCCGGATCATGGCGACCGACGATCCGAATTACAATTCGCTGCACCAATCCAAGGTTGGTTGCTTCGGCCTTTTCGAATCGATCGATGATTCGGAGGTCGCGGCTGCACTTTTTCGAGCCGCGGAGGATTGGCTGCGCGGCAAAGGCCGGGATGAAATCATGGGGCCGATCGATTACTCCACCAATTATGTCTGCGGCTTGCTGATCGAGGGCTTCGAGCATCCGCCCACGGTCCTCACGGCGCATAACCCGGCGTATTACGCCGCGCTCATTACGTCGTGTGGCTTCGCGAAGATCACGGATTTTTACGCGTGGTGGTTTCCGGATGCGACCGCGGGCGCGGCGCGGCTTCGCCGGCTGGCCGGCAAGTTCATGAAGCGCAATCTCGTTTCGATCCGTCGGGGCAACACGAAGAACATGCGCGAGGAAAGCCGCCGGCTGCGCAAAATCTACAATGAGGCGTGGGAGAATAATTGGGGCTTCGTTCCGTTCACGGAATCCGAAATCGAATACATGACCAAGGAACTAAAGCCGATCGTGGATCCAGAATGGACCCTGATCGCAGAGGTCGACGGTGAACCAGTCGGTTTCATCCTCGGCGTTCCCGATATCAATGTGGCCCTGCAAAAGATCGATGGACGGCTGATGCGCTGGGGGTTGCCCATCGGCCTGATCAAGCTGCTGTATCACAAGAGCAAGATTAAGAAGGCGCGGCTCATCGCGCTGGGCGTCATCGAAAAATATCGCCGGTCCGGCGTGGCCGAAATGCTCGTGTTGCGAGTGATGGAGGACGGTTTGCTCAAACGCGGATTTTCCTTCGAGCTGAGCATGACGTTGGAAGACAATCACCAGATCAATCGCTTCCTTGAAGCAATCGGCGCGACGAAATACAAAACGTATCGAATTTATCGACGCGCCCTGGATGGAAAAGGGCCGGAGTAATGGCGGAGATTCAATCCTTTCGCCGCGTGCTGATCGTCGCCGACGAATCGGCGGAGTGGATGGTCGCTGGGTTGCGCCAATTGGAGCGTCTCGCTCTGTCGATCGATGAGTTTGCAGTCGAGAACAAAGAGACGGCGCCCGTTCTCGTCTGCATTTTTTGGCGGCCCGACCTTGATCAATCGCAAAGGTGGGTGCCGAAACACGAACGGCTGACCAAGGTCGCATTTACGACCGATCTCGACGGAGCATCCTACGATCTTGTTCTCAACACGCGGTTGTTCCCGTACCGCAAGGCCGTGCGGCAATTGCTGGAAATATCGGCCGCGCCACCAGCGAGCATCTTTCCGATCAGCGAGCAGGAATTATGGGAACTTTATTTCCAGCACGTGGCCACGTTGCCCCACTCCCGTGAAGGCGCGTGGGATTACATTACGGATGGCAACCAAAGCGACGAGATCGAGATAAAATTCCTGCGCGGAAGCGGCAAATCCCAGGACGGTTTCGTCTCCAGATATTTGAACCGGCCCGTCTCGCGGCTGGTGACGCGGCTTCTCCTCCGATTCCCCACCACGCCGAACGCGTGGACGCTGTTGATCTTTCCGATTGTCGTCGTCGCGTCGCTGCTTCTGCTGCACGGCACTCACGGCTCGTTTTTTTGGGGTCTTGTGCTCTTTCAGATCTACAGTGTGCTGGATGGTTGCGATGGCGAGATCGCGCGCGCGAAATTTCTAGAGAGCGAAAGGGGACGCCGGCTCGACGATCTCTGCGACATCCTGAGCAACCTTCTTCTGGTCGTGGGACTGGGATTCGGACTTTCCCGGCGGGCGAGTCTGGCGGGTCATCCCAGCTGGTTCTTCGTCATCGAAGGAGTGCTGGCCGCCGCGTTGATTGGCCTGAACGAGTTTTATCTCGCGACCCGAAAGTTTCGCTCGGAAGAGGGGAACTCCGTGTCGTTAGGCGGCACGCTCTATCCGCGCCATCGCGAATTTGTGGAGCATTCAGGGATGTTGCTGCTGGGAGAGAAGTTCGCCTCCTGGCTGATCCAATTTACCAAGCGCGATGTCGCGATCCTCTTCTTTGTTTTTGTGGCGGCGATAGGACAACCTGCGTGGATCCTGCATCTGCTTTTCGTGGTCACGGCAGCTAGTTTGGGGCTGGCCGTGAAAAGTTTCTCCGGCCGCCACGCGGGATAAGTAGATCAAGCGATCCGCTTAGGAAAGAGGCGGGCCGCTTCCTGCTCGGCGCGGGCCAGCATCGCCGGCGTGTCGACGTCCTGCCACCAGGCGTCGCCGATATCAACGGCCAGCGCGTTTCCCTCCGCCGCCATCAAGCGGACGCCGTCGGCCAGGCTGCAGTCGCCGTCTCGGAGCGCGCGGCCCAAGTATTCGAAGATGATCTCTGGGCAGAGAAAAATCCCCGTGTCGATTGCGTTGTAATGCTCAAGCTTCTTTCCAATGGCGACGATCAGATTATCGCGGGTCTGCACTTTCATCGCGTCGTCCAAATCGAAGATCGAGCCGATTTTTTTGTCGATCGCCAGGTTCAGCCGGCTCAAATCCGCATGCGCGATGAGCCGTTCCAGAATCGACGATTCAAAAAGATGATCACCCATGGCGAGAAAGAAAGGGGCCCTCACTTTTCCAGAGGCGGTGAGGAGTGAGACGCCATTTTGTTTCTGCCAATTCCGGTTGGAGATCGGCGCCAATCGCATATGCGCGGGAAGGAGCGGCGCGACCGCGGCGGCCAACTCGTCGCCATTCGGACCGACCACCGCGTGCAATGTCTTCACGCCCACCTTGTCGAACGAGTCGATCGCGTAGGAGATCAGGGGACGACCCGCGATCGGGATGAGCGGCTTTGCGATCGTGTCCGCCGAACCGCGGAGACGCGAGCCGGTTCCCGCCATCAGAATGACCGCGTCGGTGATGCTCAATCGCTTAACCCGTAATATTTCTTCAAGCTCCAGATCCGCATGCGCTGCGGCAGAACGCCGAAGACGAGCGGAGCGACGATGGCTTGAAATGAATCGCCGACAGTGACGCGCGGTGGCGGGTTCGCGGTGTCGATCAACTTCGCGATGCGGCGTGCGACCAATTCCGGTTTCGGCGCGGCTTTCATGTTTCGATCGACCACACGCCACGCCTGCGCGACGCGCGCGGCATAAAGCGGATCGCCGTCATTTCTCGCGATGGCGTCATTGAAATCAGTGCGGATATCGCCCGGCTGCACATCAATGAGACGAATGGCTGATCCCGCGAGTTCCAGTTGCAACGACATGGTGAAGGAAGCCATGGCGGCTTTGGCCGCGTTGTAAGCGCCCATGAACGGAACGGGCAGCCTCGAAGCCAGCGAGGTGACGTTGATGATGCGTCCGCCGCCCAGCGCGCGCATCGAAGCCAAAGCAAGGCGGCAAAGTTCGATGTGGGCAAAGACGACTGTTTGAAATTGAGCGTGCACCCCCTCGGCCGAAAGAAATTCCGCGGGTCCAAAATGGCCGCTGCCGGCGTTGTTGATCACGACGTCGAAATGGCCAGCGTCCTTGAGGGCGGCGGCGAAGCTTTGGCCTAACGAATCCAAATCCCCAAGCTCGAGGCGAACGGGATAAAGATGCGGCAACTGCGGAAGGCGGGCGATATCACGCGACGTGCCCCAGACTTCGTCCCCGCGTCCAGCCAGCAGCTTCGCCGTGGCGAGACCGATGCCAGAACTGGCGCCGGTAATAAATATGCGTTTCATGAGACGCCAAAAGCAACACGCGAGACGCGTGCACTACCCAAATCACGCGCCGGCCCAGGGAAAAGTATTTTGGAAATCGCCGTTCCTTTCAAAGTCAGTTGAGTCACATCGGAGAGTGGATGGTCTTGGAATGGCGGTAGTGAAGCCACGCAAATAGATATACAAGCAGAAAGACCAACGCGCCGACGAGTTGACCCGAGACGCCATTGATCAGGAAGCGACACCCGAGTGCGGGCACGATGGCGAGCAGGGCAGAGATAAGGGGATGGCCAATGTCTCCCCACGGATTGCGCCAGCGAAAGACCATCCGAAGCGCGCGATACCGGAGAATTCCCTGCAGCACGTACGGAAGCAGAATGCCGAAGGCGGCGCCGGTCACGCCGAAACGGCTGATGAGCCACAGATTCGCGGTGAGCGCGACCGCGCAGGTGATGACCGAGTTTAACAAATTCAGCCGCGGCTTTTGCACCATGATCACGGTTTCAGCGAGACTGACGAACGCGTTCGTGGCGCAGGCAATCGCAACGATGCCGAGCCACATTCCACCCTGCCGAAACGCCGGGCCGTAAATTCCAAGGATGACTGAGCCGGCCAGAACCATCACCGCGACCAGAGGCAGGAGAATCCAGAGCATCCATTGCGAAACACGCGAGAACGCCGTCGCCGCCTGCTCCTGGTCGCCCCCGACCGTCAGGCCGGCCACGATCGGGGCGAAGATTGGGTTGAACGCCTGGTTGATTTTGCGCAGGCCGCCCGCGACTTCGACGGCCGCGCCATAAATGCCGAGCGTGGTCAGAGTCACCCCGGGTGCGCGCCCGACAAAACATCCCAGCATGACGACGTCGAGACGAACGATGATCGCGTTGAGCAAATCGTAGGCGCTGATGGGCGCGGCGTAGGCGAGCAGCCGGCCTGACTCCTCTCGATAGGAAAGCGCGACTGCGGCAGGCGGCGCTGAGCGAAAAAGCGATGCCGCCAGAAACAGGGCGACGACGCCGGACGCGCCCATGCCCACGATGACGGCGAGCTCGGGCGCGAATGTTTTCAAGCCAAGCCAGAGCGCGCCGAGGAAGGCGAGCGTGGTCGTAATTGTTTCCGTGATTCCACGCGAGAAGATGTCGTGCCGCATCACCTTCATGCCGCGAGAGACGGCCGTGTTGATGCGATACAAGGCGACCACGGGCATGGCGCAAAGCATCACGGAGAGCGCGGCCACCATTTGCGGATCGAGGCCGAGGCGATGGCCGAACAAGCGGACGAACAAGATGGCGACAATCGCGAGGAGCGCGCATTGCAGCACGCCGAGAAAAACCGCGAGCCGAAAAAGCGCGCGGCTTCGAGCGCGGTCGCCCGCTGCCTCCGCGCGCGCAATGAAAGTAATAATGGTGTCGTCGAGCCCGAAGATGCCGATCTTGCTCACGAGATCGGTGGTGGCCCACGCGACCGAGAAAATGCCGAGCGTAGCCGGACCGAGCAGCCGGGCCGTAAGCAGGGTGAAGATCCCTCGAAAATTCGAGGCCAGCATCGCGATGAGATTGATCCATGCACCGCGCTTTAATTCAGCCGCGTGATCGACGGACGCGTCCGGCTCCACGCCACCCGGCGGAGTGATCGGGCGCAGCATGGTTTCAGCGGCCGTCATGGAATGAAAGGGCCGAACGCCGGCTTCATCGGCGGCCGCGCGCATGACTTCCGACGATCAACCCATCCTGCATCTCGTGGATCCAATCGCAGGCCTCGGCGATTTCAGGATTGTGCGTCACCAGCAGCAAGGCCTTCCGCTCTTCCTGCACAATCCTTTGCAGCAATTCGAACGCGCGCCGCGAGTTCGCGCTGTCGAGATTGCCGGTCGGTTCATCGGCGAGAATCACGCTCGGGTTGTTGGCCAGCGCGCGCGCCACGGCCACGCGCTGTTGTTCTCCACCGGAGAGATGACGGCTCGGCCGCTTTAGTTTACCGCCGAGTCCTACCGCGTCGAGCAGGTGCGCGGAACGTTCATGCATCTCCGGCTCGCTCAACGCGGCCAGGCGGCGCATCGGAATCATCACATTTTCCTGCGCCGTGAAATCCTCGAGGAGAAAATGGAATTGGAAGATGAATCCGAGCAACTCGTTCCGCCTTTTTGCCAGGGCATCATCGACGAGCTGGGACACCGGCTCGTTTTCTCTCGTGACCCAGCCGCTATCGGGCTGATCGAGCAGGCCGAGGATATAAAGCAGTGTGCTTTTACCACACCCGGACGGGCCGACGACGGCATGCACGGTCCCGCGCTCGAGTTGGAGCGACACTCCGCGGAGCGCGTGCACGCGGGAATCGTCGTCGCCCAGAAAACGTTCGATGCCTTCGCAGCTGAGCGAAACTTCGGCGTTCATGAATTTTAAGGTAGCTTCACTCGCAACGGCAGTGAAACCTTTTTGCTCCGTCTTTCTCGCTTAATGGAACCGCCGCGACCGCAATTAGTCATCCTCGCCGATCCGCCTGACGCGCTCAGCATCCTCTTCGGTATTTCGCTGGTGGAACGTCTGCTTCGCGTCCTGCAACGGCTCGGATTTCGTGAAGCCATCATCCTTTCCAGTTCGCCGGAAATTGCGGCCCACCTGGCGAAACCGTCGTGGGCGCGGCGAGATGTGTCGCCAGGTTTCCGCTCGCGAAATGCGGCTGGCGTACGGGTGAGCGAAGTCACCACCGGCGCCAGCCGTACTCTGGTTGTCTCGGCTGGATTTTACTATGATGCGCGTTTGTTGAAAACGCTGTCCGAGCAAACGGCGACGACCCTGCTCGTTGATTCCGCTCCGCCTCTGGAATGCCTGGAGTTATGGAAAAATCAGGGCGGCGTTTTTCGCGCGGCCGCCTTGTTGGAAAAAGATTGGCTCTCGCGACAGGATCACACTGCGGCGGTGATGGACCAGCTTTCCTCCGATGCCGCCACCGGCCGGATCGAGGCCTGCGATGCGGCGCGACAGCCCACTTACGTCACGGCTTTGCGCAAGCACGTGCGGCCGGTCTTTTTTCCCGCGCCCTCGGCGAATTTGGTCGCGCTGGCTGAACGATTCCCACGCGACGTTGCCCAAAACGGTGTCCTGGATTTCCCCGGGCTGCTCGACTCGCCGATCGAGGATTGGATTGTCGCGCGCCTGTGCCGCACCTGGATTACGCCGAACCAGGTCACGTTCGTCACCATGCTGATCGGCCTGACGGTCACGGCGCTTTTCGCGACCGGCCATCTTTGGTGGGGTGTCGCGCTGGCCTACATCATCGAAGTGCTCGACGGCGTGGACGGCAAGCTGGCGCGAACGAAAGTCGAAACGACCGCGGCGGGAGATTGGGAGCACGTCGTCGACTATTGCATTGAATTATCCTGGTGGACGGCGCTGGCGTATCACTTTCACGCGGAGAATCTGCGTTCCGCCTACTGGCTGCTGCTCCTGCTCGTCGGTTCGGACCTGCTTGATCGGCTCGCGAAACAAACTGTGAAAAGGAAGGTCGGACGCAACCTGGACGATGTCTCGAACATCGATCGCTTCGTCCGGTGCATCGGCGGCCGGCGCAATATCAATATCTGGATCCTGATCGCGGCGCTGGCGCTGGGAGATGCTGTGAATGGATTTGTGCTGTTTTGCGGATGGATGGCGGCGACGGCTGCGGCGCACGTCATGCGCGCACTCCAGATCCGGTTCCTGTAGCCACTGCCCTGTGGGCCGTTTCAACGCGCTGTGAAAGAGCGACGGCCCACAAAGCCGTGGCTGCATTTAAACCGGCGCCGGCGTCGCGGGCTGGACGGGTTCCGGCGCGCTGGACGGCGTCCGGAGCAAACCGGGAATGCGCTTCGCGCGGTTCACGATTTCCTTCGTGATCACGCTCACCGGTTTTTGCACGAGCAGAGACGTGCTCACCGCACAATATACACCGCATCCGGCCTGGCACGGTTTCTTGCGATAGTTCGCGTAGAGGTCATCCAGAGTGATGTCCATGATGTGCTTCTCCGTGTGCACCATGCTGCACTCCCAGAATTTTCCCTGGGCCGAGACGAAGAAAAGTTTGTAACCGGCCATGCAGGTCCAATCGACCGGTTCGTTGCGCAACAGGCTCCGTTGATATTTCAGAATCGCTTCGCTGGTGTGGATCTTCTCGCCGTTTTTCTTTCGCTCGATCATCGAATCGACGAACTCGACCAGTTCTTCCTTGTTGCCGCGCTCCACCCGAAACCGGCTCAATGGATCAGCGTGAACAAGGCGCACCTCCGTTGGGATTCCGCGCGACAAACCGGTTTCGAGCACCGCCTTCGATTCCGGCAACGTGTCCGCGCAAATCACCCCGGTGATGTGCAGGCTCACCTTCGAATCCTTAAAGTATTCGAGCTTGGGCAGAATGGTCTTGAACGATTTCTTCGTGACATCGCTCGGCGTCATGCGATCGACGCTGATCTGCATCACTTGCAGGCCCGCGTCTTCGAGGTCCTGCAACAGTTTGCGCGTGAGCAAAAATCCGTTGGTGGTGAGGCTGGTGGCGAATCCGAGTTCGCGGCAATAGCGGACGATCTCGACCACGTCCGGATGGAGAAGCGGCTCACCGCCGACCAGCGCGATCCGCATCGTTCCAAGCTCACGAATCTTGCGGATCCAAAGCTTGAGGTCTTCGAGCTTGGGGTGCGGCTTCGAGTTATCGTACTCGGTGCAATAAGAGCAGTTGAGGTTGCACTTATCGGTCAGGTAGAGGCTGCACTGGAGCGGCTTGCGATCGAAAAGGCGCCTGCCGGATTCGAGCAGGTTATAGCCGGAAAATTCCCGGCCGATTTTATCGAGCAAGTTCATGCGAATCCGAAGCGGACATCGACTTTACGAGGCTTAGACGGCCGTGTCATCCATTATCGCCCTAAGCGCTCGAGCCGCGGAGCGTGGCGACTGGCGCCAGGAGCGCGGCGCGCCGCGCGGGAACGTAACTGGCGATGAAGACAGCAATGACGGCGAGCACTATCGCGAGAAGGTAATGGTGCCAATTCCATGTGACCGGAAAATGGTCCGTGTAAATCAAGCCGCGAATTTCGATCGGGATCAGAGACACGCCCCAGGTGAAAAGCGCGCCGACGAGGCAACCGATGATCGAGCCCAGGACGGCAATCATCGCCCCCTGCCACAGGAAGATGGCGCTGATATCGCGAGCGCGGTATCCCATCGAACGCAGGATGGCGATCTCCTTGATTTTCGACAGCACCGACATGGTGAGCACGTTAAAGATGCCGAAGCCGGCCAGCAGAATAATCAACGAGACGGTGATCCCGGTCGACATCCGCAAAGTGAGAAAAAGCTGCAGGTTGGCTTCTTCGCGATCCTGCCAGCTTTGCGACTCGTGTTGGAAAAGGGTCTCGAACGCGTGGGCCACCGCTGGCGCGCGCTCCGGGTCGCGCAATTTGTAGACGATCATGGAAGCGGGAAAAGGCTTATGCAACAAAGTCTGCGCGACCCGCACATGGGAATAAATCCGAACGGCATCGACCACACCCACACCACTGCGCGCGATCCCGGCGACGGTAAATCGGCGGTATTCCCCGCCCGGAGAAAGTAATTGGATCGCGTCGCCGATGGTCACTTCGAGCGCGTCCGCCAGGCGCGAACCGATTATGACTGAGTTCGAATTGTTGCGAAACTCGTCAAAGCTCCCGGAGATAAGCTGCTGGGCCAGGTTGGTGGTTTGGAGATGAAAGGCGGGTTCGATACCGAAGAGATCGACGGTGGCGTTCTGGAAACCCGAGCGCGCGCTGAGTGTGCCGCGGAGCACCGGTGAACAGGCCGCCACGTCCGCAAATTGCCGGCTGATGCGCATGATTTCCCGGGCGTTCGTGATTCCACCCAGGTAATGCCGGCGCGGTGTTCCCGCCGTAGTGATCGCGCTTTTCGGCGGGACCATCAATCCGGTGGCGCGAGATTCGAAGCGCGAGCGCAGGACCAGGGCGCCGTTGCTGCCGAGGGTGGCGTCGATGAAATTCCTGGCGAAGCCTTGCGTTTGCGCCTGCGTGCAAATGAAAATCGCTACGCCAAAAACCACGCCGCAAAGGCTCAAGACAAAGGCGCGCTTCCGGTGGCTCAGAAAACGGAACGCGATGTAAAGCGTCGGCGTCACTCTTGCGTCTGGCCCGGAGGCCACTTCGGCCCGCCTTTATCGCCCGATCTGCCCGGACGCGATTTATCCTGGTTCAAAGCAACGGCGCGATGCTGGCGAGGATTTGACACAAGGCTTTCGGAAGAGTCGCGCGCTACTTGGTGGAGGGAGGTTTTGCCTGGAAGAGCAGGATCAAATACTCCACCTGCGTCGCGAATAAGGCGGGGTCAGTCCGTCTCCGGTAATAGGAGGCAAACTCGGAGAGCTCTTTGATCTGCTTGCGAAAAAGGAATTGCAGCAATTTCAACTTCAATGGCATCGAGACGCGAAGATACCGCTTGGCCAGATCCCAGGCTGGCTCCAGGTGCGCGAGCCGAGTTGCATTTACGATCTCGATCGTGGGCAGGACATGTGCGGTAATGTCGCGGGTCCTGAGCAGAGTGAACCCATTCCGCGCTGCCTTCTCCAGGTAATCTTCCTGGACATTGGGGATCGCGCCGAAATCCGCACTGTCACCTTTGCGAAACATACCGGCGATCAGGAGATAGCCCCCGGGACGCAGATAGCGTCTGGCCTGCTTCAAGCCGGTGTCGGCCTCGAAATAGTTTTGCGATTCGCTCATTAGAATCAAATCGAAAACTCCAGTGCTGTTGAAGTCCTCGAACGTGCTGCTGTGAAACGACAGGTCTTGCCCGGAAAACTTTTCGAAGTAGCGCTTGTGATTCGCGTCTGGCGACAGCGCCGTAACTTGCAAGCCGCGCTCAAGCATGGCCCGCGCGTTGTCACCGATGCCGCAACCGACATCCAGCACACTTTTCACATCAGCAGGAAGGACCGCGAGCAGCTCTTTCGTGTAGGACGCCTGAGCTTCCTTGATGTCGGTCAAATTAAGGACGTCGTGCGATGCTCGCGCCGGCTCAGCCCAGTAACCATAATGAAGCGACTGCAGCTTGAGCACCTCCGTCACAAAGAAGAGCTCAAGATTTACGTTCTCGAGATTCATAAAACTTAAAACCGAGAGAGCGTTATCACCTTCGCGAAAAATAAAACCTGGGCAGTCACAGCGGGGCAAACTAATTCCGCTTGAGACCGTTTCGAGGTCTTTGTTTCTCCCTCAGGAAACGCAGCGCGATGTGCATGTCACTTAGCCGCAGTCTTGGCCACGTGTTGCCGGACCAATCGTCCTGGGCGCAGCTTGTCCTGGTCCGCGAGAATGGCGCGCTCGCCTTCCGAAAGGCCCTCGATGACTTCGGCATAATCGAGCGTGCGATACCCGATCTTGACGGTGCGGGCCTGGACCACGCTGCGTTTCACGATCAGCGCCTGGTCGACGATGAGCGCGCGGGTCGGAAGCAGAAGCACGTTCTCATGCCGGCCGGTGATGATGTTCATCTCGCCGGTCATCCCCGCCATGATGTTTTCGGGCGGATTCTCCAGTTCCAGGACGATGGTGTAGCGCTGCGTCTCGGGATCCGCGGCCGGCTGGATCGCGGATACTTTCGCGCTGAACTGGCGCGTCCGAAAAGCGTAGACCTGCAGGACGGCTTCCATGCCGACCTTCACTTCGCCCACGTCTTCCTCGTCCACTTCGCCGCGCACATAATTTTTGCGCGATGAAATCGTGAAGAGTTCGGCCCGGTCGGCCACCAGCTCACCGTCGATCGTTTTGATCGCGGTAAGCAATCCTTCCATCGGCGCGCGGATTTCGGAATTCTTCATCTGCCCTTCGAGCTTTTTGCAGGTTTCGTCGAGCATCGCCAGATTGCGGTCGCGCTCGATTCTTTCGCTCTCGAGCAAGCCGCGCAGACGCTTTACCTCGCTCTTCGCTTTTTCGTATTCGACTGCGGGGACGTTGCTGAGCGCAGTCAGTTTTTCGAGCCGTCCCAAATTATCTTCGGCGACTTTGAGCGCCTCGGCCGAGGGCAGGGGGAGTTCCGCGCGTTGCGTCGCGGCCAGGAGATCGGCGCGCGCCTGCTTCAAGAGTCGCGCCGTGCTTTCATCGGCGATGGTTGCGAGCAATTCCCCTTTCTCGACCGTTTTGCCGATCGCGCCCCGTCCCGCCGCCAGCGTTTCTCCGAACTGAATGAACCCGGCATTTTGCGCGCGGACGGGGACGAGCAGAGTAGGTTCGATGCGGACCGTTCCATAAACGGCCGAGATGGCGGTCCCGCGGCGCACCAGGGCGATTTCCGCCACCGGCAGGGTGAGGAAATAAATGAGGCCCGCGATCAGCACCAAGGCGGCCGCGGCAATCCAGATGAGTTTCTTCGAAGGAGAAAAAAACAAGTGCAGCAACTAATGCAACTTTCCGGCGGTGTCCCCGGAAAACTGAAAGTAGCGGCCGGTGGCGCGGTCCCATTCCGCGCGGGCCACATTCTGTTGAAACGCGGCGGACAAGAGCGCGCTCTTGGTTTCGAGGAAGCTGCCTTCCGCGGTGCGGAATTCCAATTGGGATGAAAGTCCCTCCCCCAGGGTTCGCTGCACGACGGTCACATTCTGCTCGGCGCTCGTGACGGCCGCATTCAATGATTTCCAACGCCCTTCGATCGCGTGAAAATTATTATGAATGCGCTTCAGCTCGAGCGAGACGTTCGTTTCCAGTTGCCGAAGCGAGATCTCATTCATCTCGCGGATCGCGTGGGCGCGCGCGACCTGGCCCGCGACTTTGCCGTTATCCACCACTCTCCAGGTGTAGGAAAGGCCCGTGGTTCCTTCCGAAGAAATAATGTCGTCCGATCTCCGCGGGCCTCCGCCATTCGCGCTCTGAATCGTAACCGGAATGTAGGTGCCCGTGATCGTCGCATCCAGCGCGGGGTAATACGCCGCCTCCATGATTCTCTGATCTTCCTCGGACGCTCGAACCAGGATACGAGCGAGTTTCAAGTCCGCCCGATCAATCAGCGCCTCGGACGTCTCGGACTGAAGATCGTGGTTCGCAGCCGTAAAGGTTAACTCTCCCTCTGGCCTAACGAGTTCGGCCGCCGCGCCGAGATCGCTTCCCATGCACATCGCCAGGGTGAGAAGCGCGCCTTGATAGGCGCGGCGCACGTCCTCGAGCCGCGGATTCAATTCCCGCTCGAGCAGCCGGGCGCTCGCCATCGCCCCGCGATCTGCCCGCCCCGCCTGATAACGCTCGGCTTGAGTGTTGACGTTCTCGCTCAGGCGTTGCCGTTGCGCTTCTCCAAGCTCGCGGAGCGAGTCATTGAAGAGAGCGGTGTAAAAAGCGATCCGCGCTGTATGCAGCTGCTCGACAATCGCCACATTCAATCGCTGTTCCGCGAGAAGAACCTCGATGTCGCCGCGCCGGCGCGAAGCCGGAACAGCGGCATCGAATAATGGCTGGGTAAAAAAACCGCGGGCGAATCCAAAAGGCTGTGTGTCCGGTTGACCTGCGCGCTTTCCGCCCTGGGCGCCACCGAGCACTTGAATTCTCACATCCGGGAGACCGCTCGAACGCAAAACGAGACGGCGGCCGGCAGCCTGTTCGACCGCTATCCTGGCCTGCAGAATGGCCGGATTTTTCTCGAGCGTTCTCGCGAGCGCGGCATCGAGACTGATCGCGCTCGCGGCCGGAGCGGCTAAAGCAATAACGGTCGCGGCGAGTGCCTGCTGGAGCCGCTTCGCTGTGCGAAGCGCGAGAGTGATGCGGAGTGGAGAAGTCGCACGAAGGCCTGAGCCGCCCACAAAGCGGCGGCTCCAGGCGCCGAGCTTCGTGTCGAATTTTCGTGGTGATTTCATCTTCCGGCTCCGAGCGTGGAAGGCGGTGCGGCCACCTCGGCGATCGGTTTTCCCGAGGAGGGACCTTGCGCAACTTTCGAGGCAAATCCGAGCGACTCTGGTTCGCGGGCACTCGCCCGGGCCAGCCGCGCGAGCGCGACGTTGTGAAGATAAATCGCGCCCAATCGCGTGGTGCGGGTGCGAGTCACGTCCGCGGCCGCCTGGAGAATATCGAGCTGTGTGCCGAGGCCCGCGCCGAGATTTCCTTTCGCGATCTCGAGGGATTCATCGGCATTCTGGACGTTGCGCGTTTCCGAGAGAAGGACGCGGTCCGCCTGCTGGAGATCGAGAAATGCGCTCCGCACGTCCGACGCCACGGAACGGCGCGCCGCTTCCAGCGCATGGACAGCCGCCTCGCGCCGGGCACGGGTGGCCTGAAGACGGCCCTTGGTCGCGAATCCATCGAAGATATGCCAGGCCGCATTGATCCCCACGATATAACCGTGATTGAATTCCGGTCCGACCAGCGGATCTCGTTCGCTGTAAAGTTCGTAGCCGGTGAAAGCTTCCACCCGCGGCCGGGTCTCGCTCCGATCGAGGATCAATTGCTGGTTCTCGATCGCGACATCTATCTCGCGCGCTCTGATTTCGGGCCGGGTCACATCCGCGTAGGCGAGACATTCATTCAAGTCCGGATGGCGGGGATGATATTGCAACTGCCCGGCGGCCTCGAAGCGCGAAGCGCCGGGGGAACGCGAATCGACGCCGATTAATTCGCTCAATCTCAAATAGGAATTCTGCAGCCGCGTCTGCGCGTCGATTAACTCAGGCTGTTCGTTCGCCAGCGCGACCTCGGCCCGGCTCACGTTGAGCGCGCCCACGATCCCGGCCGACAGCCGTTCTCGCTGCGTCTTGAGCTCCTCCTGGAAAACGCCGACCGATTGCTCTCGCACCCGGATCTTCGCCCGATTGAGCTGGAGCTCGTAGAAGGCGAGCCGCACGTCCATGGCCACGCGATTCACGAGGGCTTGATATTCGAGCGTCCGCTTTTCCTCGTTCAGGCGCGCGATCGCCAGTTGGCTCGAGATCGCGCCGCCCGTGTAAAGATTCTGCACCACGCGTACCGAGGCGTCATAATCCTCCGGACGCAGGCGCGACGATACCTGGGCTTCCCTTCTTCGCAGCAATCCGGTGGAAATGACCGATGGGAGAAAGCCGGAGCGCGCCTCGATGACGCCCCCGTGCGCCGCTTCCAGTTGCTTGGCCGCGATCTGGATCTCCGTGTTCTGTTTCCTGGCGACCGCAACCGCATCCTCAACCGTGTATTCCGGCGCGGCGGAGCTGGCTCGGCTCACCCACGCCAGCAGCAGAAAAGCGATCCAGGCACTGCGGCGCATCCGTCCTATCTGCGGGGCGCTCCCTGGTTTTTCAATCAAAATCCCGCTTCGCACGAAGGGCATTATACCAGATCGCGCCGTTTGCGCCCGCGGCGACCCCGGTTTGAAGGCGGCGACGTCTTTGGTGGCGGCGATTGCATCCCCTCGCATTTGCTTTATGATGGCAAACTTTGCGCCTTGCCCGGAGGAAGGGGCCGCGGTTATCCTTGGAATTTTCCTGCAATGAACAAAATCAGAATTGCCGTCGTCGGAGTCGGGAACTGCGCCAGTTCGCTTCTGCAGGGCATCAACTTTTATCGCGACTCGTCCGGTAATGGCGCGGACGTCGGTTTGATGCATCGGCAGGTGGGGCAATATCAGCCGCAGGATATTGAAGTGGTCGCCGCTTTCGATATCGACCGCCGCAAAGTCGGTCTGGATGTGGCCGAGGCCATTTTCGCGCCGCCCAATTGCACCAAGATATTTTGCAACACGATCAAACCGACTGGCGCGATTGTAATGATGGGTTGTGTCTTCGACGGCTATGCCGCGCACATGAAGGATTACGACGCAGCGCGGACTTTCCTGCCGCTGGAAAAGGAATCGACCCGCGAGCAGATCATCGAAGCGCTGCGCAACTCGGGCGCCGAAATCATGGTCAATTATCTCCCCGTCGGCTCAGAGGAAGCGACCCGCTTTTACGCCGCTTGCGCGCTCGAAGCGAATCTCGGGTTCGTCAATAACATCCCGGTCTTCATCGCCAGCGATCCCGTCTGGGCGAAGCGGTTTGCCGACAAAAATTTGCCGATCGTGGGTGACGACATCAAGGCGCAAATGGGCGCGACGGTTTTGCACCGCACCATCGTCGATCTCTTCCGGAAGCGCGGCGTGAAAGTCGAGCGGACCTATCAGCTCAACACCGGCGGCAACACCGATTTCCTGAACATGCTCAACCGGAGCCGGCTCGCCTCGAAGAAAACTTCCAAGACCGAAGCGGTGCAATCGGTCATCGGCGAACGTTTGGCCGACGAGAACATCCATATCGGTCCGAGCGATTACGTTCCCTGGCAAAACGACAACAAGATTTGTTTCATTCGTGTCGAGGGAAAACTTTTTGGCGATGTGCCGATGGAACTCGACGTAAAACTTTCCGTGGAAGATTCGCCGAACTCGTCCGGCGAGGCGATCGATGCCATCCGCTGCTGCAAACTCGCGCTGGATCGCGGCAAAGGCGGCGTGCTCCATTCCGCGTCCGCTTATTTCTCGAAGCATCCTCCGGTGCAAATGACGGACGACGAGGCGCATCGCTGCGTGGAAGAGTTTATTAGCGGCGAGCGCGACAGCTGATCGGCTCAGCTTGGACAGGGGCGGCTGCGCATTCTTTCCCAAATGCGAATCCTGCTGATCGAAGACGAAAATAAGACGGCGGCTTTTCTGGCCAAGGGCCTGCAGGAAGCGGGATACTCCGTGCAGATCGCAAGCGATGGCGAGACCGGATTGGAGCTCGCGCTGGCGGCGCGACATGATCTTCTCGTGGTCGACGTGATGTTGCCTGGAAAAGACGGCTGGACCGTCGTGGCGGAACTGCGGAGCGGCGGTGTTCATACCCCGATCCTTTTTCTTACGGCGCGCGATACGGTGCGGGACCGGGTGAAAGGGCTCGAGCTCGGCGCGGATGATTATCTGGTGAAGCCATTCGCTTTTTCGGAATTCCTCGCGCGCGTTCGTTCCCTGCTCCGGCGGTCCCCCGCGCGAGACGAGACGCATTTGCGCGTGGAAGATCTTGAAATCGACATGCGACGACACCGAGCGATCCGCGCGGGTGTCGCGCTTAATCTTACAGCCAAGGAATTTCTGTTGCTGGCTCACCTCGTCCGCGCCGCGGGCGAGGTCGTATCTCGCGCAGAGATCGCGGCGCACGTTTGGGATATTAACTTCGAGACGGACACGAACGTGGTGGACGTGATGGTGCGACGATTGCGCGCGAAAGTAGACGATCCGTTCCAGACCAAATTAATCCAAACGGTTCGCGGGGTCGGTTATGTTTTCAAAACCGGCTGAGCCGCGGTCCATCGCTTCCCAGCTGGTCCTCCTCTTCACGCTGGCCGCAGCGTTCCTTTTCTGCTGCGGCCTCGGCGTCTTGTACTGGATCGTCGTTCGGCACGCTTTCGAGGAGGACAACGCCGTTTTGGCCGACAAGATATCCGCATTGCGTGCTGATTTGAGTAACGCCGGCGGGCCCGCGGCATTAAGCGCGGAACTGAAGATTCTCCGCCCCGGCGAGCGCGTGGCATACTGGGTTCGGCTGATTGATTCCGAGGGTCGCACGTTAGCTGAGACCCCGGGAATGGAGGGCTTGTTGCCTGCCGGCATTTTTCCGGGAATCCAAAACTCGGACGCGTCCTTTGATCGTCCGAAAGATCATCGAACGGGCGGCAGGTTGTTTTCTCTGACCGCAACGCGCAAGCAGGCGGGTGGGCAACCGTACACAATTCAGGTCGCGCAGGATCGCTCGAGTGACGAGCAATTCATGAAGGAGTTCGCGGCTCTGCTTGTCGTCGTTTTGGTCCTCGGCATTCTGGCCTCGGCCGCGATCGCTTTCCGGGTGACCAAGCGCGGCTTGCGGCC
>JBEEHO010000007.1:0-5209 GCA_041167425.1 Verrucomicrobiota bacterium
ACTTGTACAATGCCGGCCAAACGTGTCGCGATGGCATCGAAAGACAATCACCTGTCAAGGCGGTCCGGTCCCGGGACCCGAACGACAAAGTCGGCTCGCACGGCTCAGGCGTACAACAATATGTTACAGCAGAGGAGCCCTTCCGATATGCGATCTACTTTGAGAACGTAGCGACTGCCACCGCGCCCGCGCAGGAGGTGGTCATCACCGATCAACTCGATGTGTCGAAGTTTGATCTCAATACCTTCCAGTTGGGTCCTGTCAGCTTCGGCAAGGACGTCGTTGTCGCGCCGCCGCCGGGCTTGAGCGAATGGACTACGGACGTCGATTTGCGGCCCGGGAAAAATCTCATCGTTCGAGTGGTCGCGACGCTCAACAAGACAACCGGGCTTGCCACGTGGCGCTTCATTTCACTCGATCCAGCCACGAAACAGCCGACAGAGGATGCGCTGGCCGGATTCCTGCCGCCGAACCAAAACGCGCCGGAGGGTGACGGTGCGGTTGTGTTCACCGTGGAGGCCAAACCCGGACAACCAACCGGCACTGAATTGCGCAACCTGGCGCGTGTCGTTTTCGACACGAATGCGCCGATCAACACTCCGGAGTGGCTCAACACGATCGATAACTCGCCGCCAGTCAGCCACGTGCTTCCGTTGGCGGCCAATCAGTCCTCGACTCACTTCCAAGTGACGTGGTCCGGGACTGACGCCGGCGCCGGCATCACCAGCTATACCATTTACGTTTCGGAGAATGGAGGTGCCTTTAGGATCTGGCTGGAGAATACGACGCTCACCTCTGCCTTCTACGATGCAACGCCGAATGCCAGCGTGGCTTTCTATAGCGTTGCTCATGACGGCGCCGGCAACATTGAAGCCGCACATGCTTCGCCCGATGCGACGGTATCATTAACGCCTTCTGGCCAACTACTGAACATAGCTACGCGTCTGCGCGTGGACACCGGTGACAATGTTCTCATCGGAGGTCTCATTATCACCGGGACCGATGCAAAGAAGGTCCTCATTCGCGGGATCGGCCCATCGCTGGCTAACTTTGGAATCACCAACGCCCTAGGGGACACAACTCTGGAACTTTACCAAGGCGACACGCTGCTCGCGAGCAACGACAATTGGAAAGTCAGAAGTGATGGCAGCAGTCAGCAGGCTGAAATTGAAGCGACCACCATTCCGCCTAGCAACGATCTCGAATCGGCGATCCTCCGCTCGCTCGCCCCGGGCGCTTACACGGCGGTTCTGCGCGGGAAAAATAATCTGACGGGGATCGGCGTCGTCGAGGGCTATGATCTTGATCAGGCAGCCAACTCCAAACTCGCGAACATCGCCACCCGCGGCTTTGTCGACACTGACGACAATATCATGATCGGCGGTCTCATTGTCGGCGGTCACAACGGCTCGGGTGCACGCGTGCTCGTGCGCGCCGTTGGCCCATCCCTCACTGCCTTCGGAGTGCCCGGTGCGCTGGCAGATCCGACACTCGAACTGCGCGATGGAAATGGCTTGAAAGTGGCCGAGAACGACGACTGGAAGAATCCGCAACAAGCTGAAATCCAGGCGACAACTCTTGCTCCGACGAATGATCTGGAGTCGGCAGTCCTAACCACGCTTCCTGCCGGGAACTACACCGCCATCGTCCGAGGATTCAATAACACGACCGGCGTCGGATTGGTCGAAGTCTACAACGTGCAGTGAGAAATGGCGGGGCTAGCGCCGCACGGCTGCTGGCCTTTCCGCGTCGAGAATCTCCCGCACTTTTCGGGCGAGACTTTCCTGCGTGAAAGGTTTTTGCAGCACCACCAAACCAGGATCGAGCA
The DNA here is from genome assembly GCA_041167425.1 of Verrucomicrobiota bacterium. GTDB lineage: Bacteria > Verrucomicrobiota > Verrucomicrobiia > Chthoniobacterales > UBA10450 > AV80. The sequence goes on from JBEEHO010000007.1 coordinate 1,829, forward strand.
CGCCTTGGTCGCTGATGTCGCTATCGGAATAGCCGGAAACGAAGAGCACCTTCATGCCGGGTTGCAGTGGTGAGAGCTCGCGCGCGAGCGCAGGTCCGTGCATGTCCGGCATCACGATATCGGTCACGAGAAGATCAATCGGCTCCTTCTGTTCGCCCGCGAGGAGAAGGCCTTTTGCCGCCGACTCCGCGGAAAGAACGCTGTATCCCAAATCGCCGAGGACGGTGCAGATCAGATGGCGCACAACCTCCTCATCCTCCACCACCATGATCGTTTCGGAACCGCCGGCCACCGTTGCGGCCGGCATCGCCTCCGCCACGTCCAGCGCCTCGGAGTTAGCCGGCAGGTAGATCGAGAAAATGCAGCCCCGGCCCAGGGCGGATTCAACGGTGATGCCGCCGCCGCTTTGTTTCACGATGCCGTACACGGTCGCGAGTCCGAGACCCGTTCCTTTGCCGGGGCCTTTCGTGGTGAAGAACGGCTCGAAAATGCGCGCGCGCGTTTCCTCATCCATCCCCGAACCGGTGTCGGAGACCACGAGCGCTACGTACTCTCCTGGCGCGGCTTCGAGGGCGCGCGCCGCGATGTCCTTCTCCGTCAGGACCACATCTTCCGTCGCGATTCGCAACGTGCCCCCGCGAGGCATCGCGTCGCGCGCATTGACTCCGAGGTTCAGCAGCACCTGCTCCAGTTGATTAGGGTCGGCGCGGACGCGCGCGCGTTTCGCCGTGGTCTCGATCACGATGTGGATCCCTTCGCCGATCACGCGCTGAAGGAGTTTTTCCATATCGCGGACGAGGGTGTTCAAGTCGAGCACGCGAGGCTCGAGGAGTTGCTTGCGGCTGAAGGCCAGCAGTTGGCCGGTTAACGCGGCCGCTTGTTCCCCCGCTTTGCGAATGAGTCGCGCGTGTTCCTGCGTGGCACCCGCATTGCGTTTTTCGATCAGCTCCGAGTAGCCGATGATGGCGGTGAGCAGGTTATTGAAATCGTGGGCGATTCCGCCGGCGAGCCGTCCCACCGCTTCAAGTTTCTGCGAGTGCCGGAGTTGTTCCTCCGCGTGATGGAGTGTTTGCTCAGTCGCGCGGAATTTGAGGATCAAGTCCGCGAGCCGGCCGAATTCGTGACGTTCCTTGGCCAGGGGCACCAGCCCCTCTGGATTTTCTTTTTCGAGGTTGGTCGCAATCAAGTGCAAGGGCCGCCGCACCCAACGGATCAAGGACACCGCCAGGAGCAGGAAAAGCCCGGCCGCGCAGATGATGAGACCGACGAACAGGTTTCGCTGCGCGGTGTTGAACTCGCGGATGAGCGGCGAATCGTGCTCGACCTGTATCTGCGCCACCGGCTGGCCGTCCCATCCGGCGAGCGTGCGAGTGAACGTGATCAACCCTTGCTCTTCCGCGCTCGCGCGCTCCGCCACCGCCTGCGCGTTGGGCACAATCCGGATCGAATAGCCGGTGAAGAGCGACATTCGGCGGATGTTCTCGTCGATCCAGAAACGCCCCGCGAGAAAGTAGCCTTGCGGCGGAGTTTCGCGGAAGCGATCGCGCGAAGGGTGGATCGTGGCGCCGCGCACTTCCATCCAGCCTTCCGGAGTGTTGACGAAGAAGTGCGATACGTTGCGCGCAGCGAACAAATGCTCCAAGGCAGCACGCGGCAACGGCGCCTCGCGCAGGCTCTCCGTGTAGCGGTTGTTTTTCGAATGGAAGAGCGTCAGGTCGGGCTTGTAAATCCAGAGACCGTTGAAGTTTTTGGCTGTGAGCGTTTCGAGCGGAATGTTCGCTTCGACCCAGGCGTGATCGTTTGATTTTATCGCGCGAACCAGATCGTCCCAATTGGTTGAATCATCCACGATCGCGCTGAGCTGATCGCCGCGCTCCGCGAGGAATTCATCGAAGATGCGGCTGCGCTCCACCGCGCGTTGATCGGCGATTGATTTCAACCTTCGCTCGGCATTGGACCGGACCGCGAACAGTCCGCCGATGAAGGTCACCACCACCAGGAGCAGAAGGAGCAGGATTTTTGTCTGGACCTTCATGCGCGTGGAGATTGCCGGCGGCTGCTGTGGGTCGCAGCGGCCTCCTTTAACGGCGAATGCGCTGCTCTGAGATGGAGGAAATGCGCGGATCGAGCGTCGCCGCACTGATCGCCAACCGGTTATTGGTAGACCCTTTCACCGTGCGGCGGCCATCTTTTAAAGTGAAGGTGACCGGGAACGTCATCACAATTTCGCCCCGAGTATTGATCGGGCTGTAGCGGATCGCTGTCCCCATGGCGTAATGGCGATTGGGCCAGCGCGCCTGATAGCGGCGCAACGTCTGCTCGATGATGCGGCGGTCGATCTTCCCGTTGCGGTAGTAATCAACATTGTCGGCGTAGAACTTGAGCTGGTGCTTGATGTCGTTCGAAGTCATGGCCGCGACGTAATCGCTCGCAAACCGCGCGAGGTCTGGAGGAGTAATATATGGGCTGTTCGCGGGGCGCTTGTCGGCCGCCATCGCCGCTGCGGCCGGCGTGGTGGAGCCTGCGGTCTTGCTCATGGCCAGGACGGCGCGCCTTTGCGCGGAATTCTTTGGAACCACGGCGGCGGGCGCGATTCCCGTCTCCTCGCTCAACGACTTGGCCACAGCGACCGGGTCAATCTTCTCGTCGCTCGGCAGCACCGGTTCGGCTGGCCACGCGAGTTCTGGCGGCACGGGTTCGTTCGGGGACCGCGGGACCAGTCCCAGCGATTTCAAAGTTTCGCGGTCCGCCCTGCCGGTCGCGGCGAAACCCTTGCGCTTCTGATAACGCTTCATCGCTTCCTGCAATTCAGCCGATTCCCGGCCGTTTACATCGCCAAAGTAAAGACTGCGCCGGCGCAATTCCTCCTGCACTGAGCGCACGTCGTCCTGCGCCCGGAGCACCCCGGTGCACAGCACGAAAAAAACGGACAGCGCGGCAAACGAAGATGCAGACTTTCTCATATCGGTCGGTGAAAGGGGGTGAGTAGCATACCTCGTTCCCCCTCAGGTAGCACCCAGTTTCTCTCTTCCACCGAATCACGCCAGGGTTTCGGTGATGCGCGGCCGGCGGGGCGATACTTGAATAGCCTTCTTCCATCTGTTAGTCGCAGAGGGTGAACCCGCTGCTCTACGCGCTGATTGGATCGGTCGCCGGCGCCGGGATCGTCGCGCTTATTTTCCTTTTTGCCAGACGTCGCGGTGGAGGCGAGTCGGAGTTGGCCAGGCGGCTCGAGATCTTCGATCGCGCACAGGAAAGGGAGGAGAAAATGTTTCGCGACGAATTCTCCCGGATGCGCGAGGAGGCAGCGGGCTCGGGCAAGGCGCAACGCGAGGAACTGGCCGGAGCGCTAAAAAATGTGAGCGATACGACGTTGAAATC
>JBEEHO010000008.1:0-6393 GCA_041167425.1 Verrucomicrobiota bacterium
CCGTCGGGACCAAGGTTCTCACGTCGTACGGCTCGTACGTCTGCTGGCCAATCGCAGACGCAGCGGTCCACATGCACGCGAAAAATGGAAGGAACCTTTTCACGGAGGACGCGGATATTAGCGCCCCCTCCGGGCCTCGTCAATACAATTTAATCGATGAGCCGCTGCTCGATTCCGGAGTAGGCGTCAATCCGCCGATCTCGCAGGAAAGGCCAATGCGTCCGGTGTTCGTCCACGCGGTTCCATTCGATCTCAGCCAGGACGATTTCCTCGCGATCAACGCTGCCCTGCGCAATGATTTCGCCGCTTGGCGCCACCACAAAACTTTGTCCCCAGAATTCGATCCCGGCTCCGCCGGCGGGCGCTTCGTGACCCACGCGATTCACGGCGGCGACGTAGCAGCCGTTCGCGATCGCGTGGCTGCGCTGCATCGTTTCCCATGCGGCATATTGTGACGCGCCGTACTTTTTCTTTTCCGCCGGATGCCAGCCGATCGCCGTGGGATAAAATAAAATCTGCGCGCCGCGGAGCGCGGTCAACCGCGCGGCTTCCGGATACCACTGGTCCCAGCAAATGCAGACGCCTATTTTTCCATGCGCGGTTGGCCAGGCCTGGAAACCGAGATCGCCCGGTGTGAAGTAAAACTTCTCGTAGTACGAAGGATCATCCGGGATGTGCATCTTGCGATATTTCCCGAGGTACTGCCCGTCGGCATCGATGATGGCCGCGGTGTTGTGATAAACGCCCGCGGTGCGTTTCTCGAAGAGGGACGCGACGATCACCACGCCGGTTTCGCGCGCGATCGTTTCCAGCGCAGCGGTGGTCGGTCCCGGAATTTCCTCCGCGAGGGCGAAGTGCGCGTGGTCTTCCGACTGGCAAAAATATTGCGAGCGAAACAACTCCGGCAGGCAGACAATTTGCGCGCCCTGCTTCGCCGCATCGCGGATGCGCCCGATCGCCTTCTCCATATTTGCAGCCGGGTCGGTCCCGCACTGCATCTGGATCAATGCGATCCTGCTTTTCTCGGTTTGGGCCATGCGACTTAACCGCGGAGATCGCGGAGACCGCAGAGGTTAAAACAGGAAATCTTTTTTTCTCAGCGTCCTCTGCGCACTCCGCGATAAATTATTTCACCGAATCGGCCGGAACGATTTTGATGCTCTCGACCGTGACGCGTTTGGTCGGTTTGCTCTTTTCGCCCGAGGCGCTCATCGCCGTCGGGATGTCGCCGATCTTCCCGAGAACGTCGTCGCCTTTGATCACTTTCCCGAACGTGGTGTATTGATTGTCGAGCCGGCTGACATTCGCGAGGCAGATGAAAAACTGGCTGCCGGCCGAGTCCGGATCGCTGGAGCGCGCCATCGAAAGCACGCCCCGCTCGTGAGACTTCTTATTGAATTCCGCTTTGATTTTGTAGCCGGGATCACCGGTGCCAAAACGGGCCTCGTTCTTCAAATCCTTCGTGAGCGGGTCGCCGCCCTGGATCATGAAACCTTTCACGATTCGATGGAACGCGGTGCCGTCGTAAAAACCGGATTTCGCCAGCTTCTTGAAATTTTCGACCGTATTCGGCGCGACGTCGGACCAGAACTCGGCCACCATTTCGCCTTCGCTCGTTTTGATTACGGCCACTTCTTTTTTGTTCGTGTCATTCATCGGAGTCGTTTCCTTTTTTTCTTCGCCGCGAACTTCCGCGGCGCCGATCGCCAAACCCATCAGGGTGCAAAGCCAGATCAGTTTCATGTTTGAACCAGTGACACGAAGGAGCAGGCGTGTCACGCGGCAAAGTGCTCGGCTATTGCTGGTGATATTCCTGCAGCGTTTTCACGCGCAGGCTGCTGCGCTGCAGGGAGCGAATCCCGTTTGCGCTCGCCTGCGCCGCCCGAATCGTCGTCATGATCGGAATTTTTTGCGCGAGCGAAGCGTTGCGGATGGCGACCTCGTCCTCCCGCGGGATCTTGCCGCTCGGCGTGTTGATAATGAAATGGATCTCTCCGTTCTTGACCCGGTCGAGCACATTGGGACGGCCCTCGCGCACCTTGAAAACTTTCGTCACGGGAATGCCCGCGGCGTGCAGCGCGTCCCGGGTGCCACTGGTGGCGATGACTTCGAAACCGAGGTCGACGAAATCTCTCGCCACCGGAATGACGTTTTCCTTGTCGCTGTCCTTCACGCTGATGAAAACATTGCCGCCCTTCGGCAACGGGGGCGGCGCGGCCATCTGCGATTTTGCATAGGCCAGGCCAAGGTCGGCGTCGATCCCCATCACTTCGCCGGTAGATTTCATTTCCGGTCCGAGCGCGATGTCGCTGCCCTGGTAGCGCAAGAAGGGGAAGACCGCTTCCTTCACCGAAAAATGTTTGGGAATGATTTCCTGCGTGAACCCGAGCTCACCCAATGTTTTCCCGGTCATGACTTTCGCGGCCAATTTCGCCAGCGGCACGCCGATCGCCTTGCTCACAAAAGGAACGGTCCTCGACGCCCGCGGATTCACTTCGAGCACGTAAACGTCTTCGCCTTTCACCGCGAACTGGACGTTCATCAGCCCGCATACCTTCAATTCGCGAGCCATCGCCTTCGTCGCGACCGCGATCTCCCGCAGGACCCCATCCGAAAGCGAGAACGTGGGAATGACGCACGCGCTATCGCCGCTGTGAATGCCGGCCTGCTCGATGTGCTCCATGATCGCGCCGATCACGCTCGTCTTGCCATCCGCAATGCAATCGACGTCGACTTCGATCGCGTCCTCCAGAAATCGATCCACCAGCACCGGCCGGTCCGGGCTCACTTCGATCGCGTTCCGCATGTAACGCCGGAGATCTTCGACATTGTAGACGAGTTCCATCGCCCGGCCTCCGAGAACGAAGGAGGGTCGGACCAACACCGGAAAGCCGATCCGTTCCGCGATCGTAATCGCTTCTTCGGCGCTGACCGCGGAGCCGCTCGGCGTCTGGCGCAAACCGAGTTTATCGAGCATCGCGGCGAAGAGTTTCCGGTCCTCCGCCATCTCGATGCTTTCCGGCTGTGTGCCGATGATCGGAACGCCCGCGGCCTTTAATCCCTCGGCCAGATTCAGCGGCGTCTGCCCGCCGAATTGAACGATCACGCCTTCCGGCAATTCCTGATCGTAAATGTTGAGGACGTCCTCGAGGGTGAGCGGCTCGAAGTAAAGTTTATCGCTCGTATCGTAATCGGTCGAAACCGTTTCCGGATTCGAGTTCACCATGATGGTTTCGAACCCGAGCTCGCGCAGAGCAAAGGCGGCGTGGACGCAGCAGTAATCGAATTCAATTCCCTGACCGATGCGATTCGGTCCGCCGCCGAGGATCATAATCTTGCGCTTTTCCGTCCGGCGCATTTCGTTCTCGGTGCCGTAGGTCGAATAATAATAAGGCGTGAACGCTTCGAATTCCGCCGCGCACGTGTCCACGAGCCGGTAGGTCGGCAAGACCCCGAATTTTTTCCGGCCCGCGCGAATGTCATTTTCGGGCGTTTGATAAAGATGCGCGAGCTGCCGGTCGGAAAACCCCAGCTTCTTGATCCGGCGCATGTAACTGCTCAGGATGGTGGCCCGCGCTTCCGCCGGCACATTTTCGGTTAACTTCTGCGCGCTTTGACCCGGGATCTCGGCCGCGGTGCGCACGATTTCGCGCAGGTTATGCAGAAACCAGCGGTCGATTTTGGTCAGCTCGAAGACATCGTCGATCGACATGCCGTCCTGGAAGGCCTGGGCAATGTAGAAAATGCGTTCCGCATTCGGAATCGCGAGCTTCAAACGCAGCGTCTCGGCATCGACCCGTTTCTCATGGCCATCGCCGCACAAACCGAAGCGCTTGATTTCGAGCGAGCGCAGCGCTTTTTGCAGCGCTTCCTTGAAGGTGCGGCCGATTGCCATCGCTTCGCCCACGCTTTTCATCTGGGTGGTGAGCGTCGCGTCGGCCTGGGGAAATTTCTCGAAAGTGAAACGCGGAACTTTGACGACGCAGTAATCGATCGTCGGTTCAAAACTTGCCGGAGTTTCGCGCGTGATGTCGTTGCGGATTTCATCGAGCGTGAAACCGACGGCCAGCTAGGCCGCGATCTTCGCGATGGGGAATCCGGTCGCTTTGGACGCCAGCGCGCTCGAGCGCGAGACGCGCGGATTCATCTCGATCACGACCATGCGCCCGTTCGCGGGATTGACGGCGAACTGGATATTCGATCCGCCCGTCTCGACGCCGATCTCGCGGATGACGTCGAACGACGCATCGCGCATCATCTGAAATTCACGGTCGGAAAGCGTCTGCGCGGGCGCGACCGTGATCGAGTCGCCGGTGTGCACACCCATCGGATCGAAATTTTCGATCGAACAAATGACCACGCAGTTGTCCGCGCAATCGCGCATCACCTCCATCTCGAATTCCTTCCAGCCGACGAGCGACTCCTCGATCAGCACTTCCGTGACCGGCGAGAGGGCGAGGCCGCGCTCGACGATTTCATCGAGCTCGTCGCGATTGTAAGCGATCCCGCCGCCGGAACCGCCGAGGGTGAACGCGGGCCGGATGATGAGCGGAAACTTGCCGATCGCATCGGCGACGCCGCTCGCGTCGGTCAGCGAATGCGCGATGCCGGAGCGCGGGACGTCGAGCCCGATCCGCAGCATCGCTTCCTTGAAGAGCTGGCGATCTTCGCCTTTTGCGATGGCCTGCGCGTTTGCGCCGATCAGCCGGACGTTATGCCGGACGAGCGCGCCGTTGCGGTTCAATTCCATCGCCACATTCAGTGCGGTCTGGCCGCCCATCGTGGGCAGGATTGCATCCGGTTTTTCGCGTTCGAGAATCGCCTCGATCACCTCAGGCGTGATCGGCTCGATGTAGGTGCGATCCGCGAATTCCGGATCGGTCATGATCGTGGCCGGATTCGAATTCACAAGGACGACTTCGTAGCCCTCTTCGCGCAACGCCTTGCACGCCTGCACCCCGGAATAATCGAACTCGCAACCCTGCCCGATGACGATCGGCCCCGAGCCAATCAACAGGATTTTCTTGAGGTCGTTGTTCCGCGGCATTGGAGCGAGCGGACGATAGACGAAATCAGACGAAGATCACGACTTAAACGCGCTGCTCGCGCAGCTCGATTTGTCGGAAACGGAGCGACTAATTCGCGGCCGCAAGCGCTGCGGTCCGCTTGCTCGCGGCGACGCGCCATTCTTCGAGCCGCGAACTCACGAGCAAAAGCGCGGCCGGACGGCCCCGATATTTCTTCGCGGTCTTGGTGACCATGCCGTCGTGCACCAGATTTTGCAGCTTCTCATAGGCGCGCAGGCGCAGCATCTCGTCTCCGCCACTGGCCGCGTTGCGCGCGTGCAGATTCGCGTAGACCAAATCGTAAAGCGGTTTGAATTCGAACGAAACCTTTTGCGACAGAATCGCGCAAAGTTCTTCCGTCATGATGTCGGGGGTGCGGCGGGTGAAACCTGAATTGTTACTCATAGGATGACTTAGGCTGCTTTCTTTTGAGGGAGGGTGGGAAAATTAACGACGGGCGCGAAGGAGGCATCGGGCTTGATGCCTGGAACTGACTCATAACTCAATTTCCGGGCGATTATTTCATTGAGTGCCACATCACAAAAACCCATCCCCGGCGCTACTTCAATCAAGGGCCGGTGTCCTCGAATCAATTGCCGCACCCGTTGCCGGACCACATTGATCAGAAGCTGGGTATTAGGAATGACGAGGGAAGCGTTTTTGAGAAGAGTGGAATGCATAAATTGAACGACCTCGTCAGGTTAACTCTTCTCCGCATCAGCAGCCGAACGGCTTCGAGGTTATGCGAAGGAGCGAAAGATGACCGGGGCTACTATCGTCGGTTTCGGCCCCGAAGCAACCGCTAGTCTTGCGTCGCTCCCGCTTACGCAACTTCCGCCATCCGCTGCCGGTCGAGATAGACTTTGCAGATGCCTTTGATGCGCGTGAGCACGTAGTAAATCGTCTGGCTGCGCACGCGGACCAGCTCCGTGCCGACGATGCGCGTCACAAAATCACTGGGCAACTCGAGAACTTCCTGGGGCGTGCGGCCATCCAGCCCCTTGCAAAGAATTGCGGTCATCGCACGGGTTAGCGTTTGCACTTCGGGCCCGAGCGTCATCCGGAAATGCGCTTTGCCTTCATCGTCCACCTGGAGATAAACGCCGACTGTATCCGCGCATTCCTCATCCTTCCGAACATCCTCCAGGTTGAATTTCTCACCCGGCCGCGGCTCCTGTTTCTTCGCGTTGTCCGCATAAGAAACGAGCGTTTCCCGCCGCTCGATTTCCGGCAGCGATTCAAACAGATCGATGATCGCTTCTAGTTTTGGTGGGTACACGCGGAAAGCTCCAACACTTTAAGGAAAGCACCAAATTCCAACATCAAG
>JBEEHO010000009.1:0-7066 GCA_041167425.1 Verrucomicrobiota bacterium
CAGCGACTTTAATGCTCCGCAGTTCGTCGCCGTCGAGCTCGCGGCTCACCAGTTACTTAACGTCAGCACCCGCGGCTTTGTCGGCACCGGGGAGCACGTGCTCATCGCCGGTTTTATTGTGGGTGGGAACGGCCCGATTGGAGCCAAGGTCGCCATCCGCGCCCTCGGCCCTTCCCTCACCGCCTTCGGAATCACCGACGCGCTCCAGGATCCGACCCTGGAAGTACACGACGCCAGCGGCGCGCTTATCGCCTCGAACGATAACTATCAGGACGCCTCGGCCGCCCAGCTCATTGAATCGAGTCTTACACCTTCCGACACTCATGAATCGGCTCTTGAGCTAAACCTGCATGGTGGCGCTTTTACGGCGGTCGTCCGCGGTGTTGGCAACACGACCGGCACCGCCGTAGTCGAGGTTTATAGTCTGCAATAGTCGCGGCATTGCTTCTTCCAGTTACGATGGTTACTGTGGTGACATCCGTGGGGTTCGGCTCCGAGCGATGGCGGCAGTCTACTTACCCGACCACTCGTTAGGTAGGGTGAATGGGGCCTAGGGGTGGACAACCAGATCGAAGTCGCGTGTCCGCCGCAGGATCCGGAAGTCATTGTCGCTAATGCGATAGGCATAACCCATGTTGCGCAAGGCGAGACCCGGGGCGGCCTGCATCCGCGCCGCTACCTCGTATCTGGCGGCCGTTTGGGGAAACCGCCGCATCAAGTCGCCGAACTCGTTAGGTCGAAGGACAGCATACGTCGGCTGTAAGGCGTCGACCAGGCCCGCCACCCGGGGCGGCGACAAGTTCTTCATCGCCCGCACCGCCACCTTCGAACCAAGCCCGGGATAGTCGTAGACGGTCTTGTTGAAGGCGGCCCAACCGATAAAACCCAGAGGCTCGAGCACGACCGTGTCGCCGGGATTTTTCATCATGGCCGCGAGGGCGTATCCGGTGCGCTCGCGCACCTGGACCTCGATCGCTTCCTGCACCTTCTTGTCGAGCGGCATCGAGAAAGGAAGGTGAACGGCATAAGAAAGGGCCACGACCAGGCCCAGCGCGATGGCCGGCCGCGGGCCCTGCCTGACCAGCTCGGACAAACCGTAACCGGCCACAATGAAAAGCAGGGCGGTGAAAGGCGGCAAGTACCACATGTAGTAGGAATTCATAATGGTCGAATTCCGATAAATCACGAAACCGATCACCGCGATACCGGCGATGAGAAGCGCAGGCTGGCGCCACACTGACATCGCCAGCCCACCAAGGAAAAGAAGAAGCACAATAGCTACGACGGCCTGGAGAACTAGGTCGGGCAAGGGAGCCTCGTAGGAAAAGCAGAATTCCTTGAGGGGAGCATAATCGCGCCACGATTGGACCGTGAAATCCCACATGTCCTGCCAGGAAGCGGAAAACATCCCGATCTGATAGGACCATGACTTGGCCACGATGGTATTCGGCACCGGTGAACCGTAGTAAAAAGTAGCAAACCCATACCAGGGCAAGGCCAGGGCAAGGGCGGGAAGAGCCACTTTGAGGATGGCGCGCCGTTGAAAGAGGAGCAGCGCAACTCCAACCGGAGGCAGCAGGAACATGATAAACTCCGGCCGCGAGATGGCAGCGAAACCACAGGCGACGCCGAGAGACCACCAACCATGGCTTAGGTAGAAGTATAAGACAGATACCGCAATGGCAGTAACGACTTGAGTCTCCATCCCGCCCATTCCAAAAAAAATCTGGAGCTGGTCGCATGAAAGGTAGGTCAGCACAAGAACCTGCGCGACCCAGTGGAACGCCAGAAGGAGACCTATGCGGTAGGCAAAGTAGACCGTCGCTACAGAAGCGGCCAGGCTGGAGAGCCGCAGAAGAAGAAGCCCGCGGTGAAACAACTCACCCACGAGAGGGATAAGGACGCTGATTGGAGAAGTGAAGCTCTGGACATAAGGCTCACTGGAGTGATGAGTAAGCCCAAAACCTTCCCATACATTCCGCGCGGCCGTGATGGTAATGAGCGCATCCTCCCAAACTCGACCGGTGTAAAACCAGAAAGTAAGTCTCGTGGCCAGGGCCAGAACAAGGAAGAAAGCCAGGAGCGGATTACCGCGAAGCTTTTGAACCCATGACCTGGCTCCTGTCGTAAAGCGGCCCGCAAGGAGATCGTTCAACTTCACTTCGCTTTCCAGAGCAGGGCAAGTGCCGGCCGCTCTTGTCTTCTCAAATGTTGCTGCCGCTCCACTTCAGCTTCTGGCGAACCACTCCGAAGAAAGACACTCCCGGGAGCGAGGCGAGCGGCAACACTCGTGCTGATTTCCGGATCTCGACGATCGCGCCAGCTTCAATGCGCAAAGGCTCCCGTCCATCCACCGTAAGAAAAACCGGGTACTCACGTTCGGTTACTTCTATCTCAATGGTCGCGCTTTCACCTACGATGATGGATCGGTTTGTCAGGACGTGCGGACAAATCGGCGTGATCACGAACGCGCCGGAATCCGGCGCCAGAATCGGGCCGCCGGCGGAAAGCGAATAGGCGGTCGATCCTGTGGGTGTCGCCACGATTAATCCGTCAGCATTGAACTCCGTGAGCGCTTCCCCATTAACACGAGCCTTCAACCGGATGAGCCGTGAAACTTCGCCCCGGCTAAGAACGACGTCGTTCAAACCGGTCATCGCGGCGGGATCCTTGCCGTCGAGTTTTACGGTCACTTCCAGCAAGGTCCGATCGCTAAAAACCATTTTGCCGGCCGCGATGCATTCCACTGCTTCCGAGGAGGTCGACGAATTCGCGCAGGTCAGGAACCCAAGCGAACCGACATTGACCCCGAAGACAGGTTTGATGACATCACTCAGCTGTTCCACCACATGAAGAATGGTTCCATCGCCACCTAGCACGACGAGAAGATCCGCCTGCCGGCCGAGATCGGCGACGGTGCACGAGGAAGTCATCCCGGCCAGTGCAGCTGTTTTTGCCTCGAGCAGGACTGGGAGCTTGAAACGATCGAACTCCTGACAGAGCGATCGAGTTAATTCAGCTACTCCCGGTTTCGCGGTATGGGCAATTAGGCCGATTTTGGTCGGACGCATATAAAGAATTCGTGGTTTCCATCCGCGCCGGTGATGCCGGACGGAACGATGCCAATCACATTATGACCCGCGTTCAGAACGAAGTCGCGAATCTTATTCTGCGCTTTCTCGTGCAGCGCGGGATCTCGCACGATCCCACCGTGAGCCACCTCCGAGGATTGAAGTTCAAACTGCGGCTTGATCAGGGCCAGGATCACACCGTTGGGAGTTACCAAGTCGAAGGCGGCCGGCAAGATCAAAGTGAGCGAGATAAACGAAACGTCGATGACACATAAGTCGATTCGTTCCGGCACGTCAGCGCGGGTGAGGTAGCGGGCGTTCAATTTCTCCCGCACGATCACGCGCGGATCATTCCGGATTTTCCAGGCGAGCTGGCCATGTCCCACGTCGATCGCATACACTTTGGCCGCGCCGCGTTGCAGCAGGCAATCGGTGAATCCCCCGGTAGAAGCGCCGAGATCGAGCGCGGTCAGTCCTTTCGCCAGGATCTCGAAGTGATCGAGCGCCCCTTCGAGTTTCGTGCCGCCGCGGCCGACATAGGGTGAGCGCGCGCGAAGCGAAACGGCTGCTCCCGGTTCCACCATGACGGAGGATTTGCTGATGACCTGGTCGCCGATTCTTACTTCGCGGGCCATGACGGCGCGTTGCGCCTGTTCGCGGCTGGCGCAAAGCCCCTGCTCCACCAGGAAGACATCGAGACGGGACTTCTTAGGCTTTACCATCACGAAAGCGGCCAGCGGAAATGCCAAATTTAATTGATTGGTTACTCACGTAATAATAAATGTAACGTGGCAGAGGTGCACTCTTTACCAAACAGACATTGCTCGGCATCGAAAGCCGACGGCCGGGTCTCCGATCATTCATGCGCAGCGTACTGGATCAGGAGTTTCTCGATCGAATCGACGTCTTCGGCTGAGGCGCGGCGGCGTTGGTACTTCCGGAAGACTATGTCTTTCAACGCGCGGAGATCGTCCAGGAGCGGCCGCTCATAATAAGTCCACTCTGTTTCGTCCGTGTACTTGGCTTGAAAACGCCAGACACCGCCAAACTTCGTCACGCGGACTTCACGCTTTCGGCCGTCGGCGTCCTTCTCCTTCCATATGTGTTGACTACGCATCCGGCGGGAATCTTACATTAGCCTCTTGAAAGACGCAGCCAGATTGCTCGGCTATTTCGCCGCCACGATTTTTTTCGGGGCGGCCGCGGCGCCCATTCTTTTCTGGACAGCGCAATCACTTGCGGCCCACGGAATTTTTCCCGCGCTGGCTGCCTTCGATTTCGAGTCGTTCTTTCATCGCGCCCGTATGTTGGGCGCGCTCCTGTTTCTCTGGCCTTTTTTGCGCTGGCTTCGAATCAAAAATCCGCGCGATCTCGGACTCGCGCGCAATCGCCATTGGGCGCGAGACCTGGCCATCGGATTTCTTATCTCGGCCCTGCCTGTTCTCTGCTGCGAAATTTTTCTGGTCGAGCGAGGCTTGTACACCATGCGCGCCGTTTCGCTTTGGAACGCTATCGGCTCCGTGGCCCTGACGGCGGCGATCGTCCCGCTGCTCGAGGAAACACTTTTTCGCGGATTATTCCTGGGGGTATTGCTTCGGAGCGCCCGCCCAGCGCTGGCGACTTTGTTGAGTGCTGGGATTTTCTCGATCGTGCATTTTCTCAAGGCACCGGACCAAACGACGTCGTCCGTCAGATGGAATTCGGGGCTGGTTTCCCTCGCGCACTCCTTCGACCAATTTGGCGAGCCGCTGCTGCTGCTGGCAGGCTTCAGCACTTTGTTTCTCATCGGCATCATTCTGGCGCACGCGCGGCTGCGCACACAATCGCTTTGGCTGTCGATCGGTCTTCATGCGGGCTGGATCCTGGCGAGCGGCGCCTTCAACAAGATCGCGCGCAGAGAAATTCTGGCGCTGCCGTGGCTGGGGAAAAATTTGCTGATCGGGATTGTTCCTTTGTGCGTGTGTCTTTTAAGCTGGGTCCTGCTCAGAGCGTGGTTGAAATATGCCGGCACTCGCGAAAGTTAATCCGCTCTCGGCCCTGAGCTCACTCTTCTACCCGGCGACGTGCGCGGTCTGCTCGACCGATGTCGAACGTCCTGAATATCTCTGCGAGAGTTGCCGCGAAAGAGCGCCGCGGATCCAGGCGCCGTTCTGTGCGAAATGTTCCGAGCCATTTTCCGGCGCGATCACGCAAACGTTCAGTTGCGCGAATTGCGCTCATCGCACCCTGCATTTCGACTTAGCCGTGGCGGCCTACCGCAGCCGCGGCCTGGTTCGCAAATTAGTGCACGAATTCAAGTACGCCCATCAACGGCATCTTCGTCATCCCCTCGCCGCCTGGCTGGGCGAAACCATGAACGATCCGCGCCTGCGCGGCCGGCGGTTCGATTTGGTCGTTCCGGTTCCGTTGCATCCGGCGCGGGAACGCGAACGCGGTTTTAATCAAGCCACCCTCCTGGCCGAGCTGCTCGCGCGCCGGATTTCCGTGCCCCTTCGCCCAGTGCTGGAGCGGATTCGTTACACGACGACGCAGACTGCTTATGATCGAGCGGAACGGATGGAAAATTTGCGCGATGCGTTTCGTTTACGAAAAAACATGAACGTGCGAGAGTTGCATGTGCTGCTGATCGACGATGTATTAACTACCGGCTCGACCCTGAGCGAATGCGCGCGCGTCCTGAAAGAGGCCGGCGCGATTTCGGTTCACGCGGCGACCGCAGCGCGCGCATAACCACATGGCCATCTTCAAACGACCGGCGCTTAAGGCGCAAAGCCGGAAAAAGCGCGAGATGCCGCAAGGCCTCTGGCAGAAATGTCCCGGCTGCTCGGAGGTCGTGCATGAAATCGAGCTCGCGCAAAACCAGCGCGTCTGTCCCCGTTGCGATTACCATTTTTCGCAATCGGCCAAGGAACGAATCGAAAGCCTGCTCGATCCGGAAAGCTTCGTCGAGCGCGACGCGGATCTGCGTTCCGTGGATACGCTTCAGTTTCAGGGCATGGCCACTTACAAAGATCGCCTCACAAAATATCAGGACATCACCGGCCTGACGGATGCGGTTTTAAGCGGCTACGGAATGATCTACGGCTATAAGGTCGCGATCGCGGTGATGGACTTCAGCTTTCTCGCAGCCACCATGGGCTCGGTCGTCGGCGAACGCATTACGCGCACGATCGAGTACGGGACGGCGAACCGTTGCGCGGTCATCATCGTGTCCGCGTCCGGCGGCGCGCGGATGTACGAAGGAATGCTGAGTCTGATGCAGATGGCGAAAACCAGCGGCGCCCTGGCGAGACACGCCTGCGCACGCCTGCCTTACATTTCCGTTCTGACGAATCCCACCACCGCCGGCGTGATGGCCAGCTTTGCCTCGTTAGGCGATGTCATCCTGGCGGAGCCGAAGAGCATGATCGGCTTTGCCGGGCCGCGCGTGATCAAGGAAACGACGCATCAGGATTTGCCCGCGGGTTTCCAGACCGCTGAATTTCTGGAGGAACATGGGTTGATCGACCAGATCGTCCATCGCAAGAAAATGCGCGCGCAGATCAGCCAGTTTCTCAGTTATTTTTCCACGACGCAGTGACGGCGGAAAAAATCGGACGCACGAAGATTTTCGGAGCTGAGCCGCGAATCACTTCCGATTATAGACAGGCGCTTGCCTGGCTTTACGGCACCCAGCGTTTCGGGATCAAGCTCGGGCTGGATAATATTCGGCGGCTCTTGCACGAGCTGGATGTTCCGGGAAAACATCAGCGCATCGTCCACGTTGCCGGCACGAACGGGAAAGGTTCCGTCTGCGCGATGATCGACGCCATTTGCCGTGCGCAAGGTTATCGCACCGGCTTGTTCACCTCCCCTCACCTGGTGACTTATCGCGAGCGCATCCAGATCGATGGGGAGATGATCGCGGAAGAAAAAGTCGCGGCGGGTCTTGAGACGATCCGCGCCCGAATCAGAGATTGGGAGCCGCATCCGACGTTCTTTGAAATCACCACGGC
>JBEEHO010000010.1:0-12164 GCA_041167425.1 Verrucomicrobiota bacterium
AGCACTCGCGTATCTGTCACCCTTCCACTCTTGTCCATGGTCAAGGAGAGGACTACCGAGCCCTGCAGCCCTTGAAAATAGACACCCATTGGCAACATGGGCTTGCTCTTGGCCAACCACTTCGCACTCGCCGTGGAAAACGGCGACGCAACTAACAGTGCAACCACAGTTCCGCATAGAACGGAACGGATGTTTGTTTGCATAAGCAAATTATTTGACTTACCCGGCGAAATGCAAGCTTATTTCACGCATTCCCCCTCGCGTCCGGACCGCATTTGAGTTACCTGAATTTCAATGGCAAAGAAAATCGCGTTGTTATTCGCCGGGCAGGGAGCGCAAAGCGTCGGGATGGGCCAGGGCCTGGCCGCGCATCATCCCGCAGCGGGAGATTTATTTCGGCAAGCTGACGAAATCCTGGGCCGATCCTTGAGCTCGATCGCGTGGAACGGTCCGCTGGAGGAACTAACCCGGACGTCAAATTGCCAGCCCGCGCTTTACGTGCATGGGCTGGCTTGTCTGGCAGCGTTGCGAGGAGTGGCGGGTGAAATTCCCATCGAGGCGGCGGCGGGGCTCTCGTTAGGCGAATGGACCGCGCACGCCGCGGGCGAGACTTTTGATTTCGCCACCGGATTGAAACTGGTGGAGATGCGCGGCCGTCTCATGGACGCGGCCTGCGATGCCACGGCCGGCGCGATGGCGGCGATGATTGGCGCGGAGGAAACGGCCGTGCGCGCCCTCGCGGCCGGCACCGATGTCGATGTGGCGAATATCAACGCACCCGGCCAGATCGTCATCTCAGGTGAGAGCGCGAAAATTGAGCTCGCCGTGAGCCTGGCAAAAGATCACGGCATTCGACGAGCGATGCTCCTCAATGTCGCCGGCGCGTATCATTCCCGCCTCATGAATAGCGCCTATGAGCAACTGGAGGAGCCGTTGCTCAACGCAAACCTGCAGGTCCCGCGTTTCACGGTCTTGAGTAATGTCACGGGCGAACCGGCGGGGACTCTGCCTGAAATCCGGAGTGCATTGCGCGAACAGGTCACCAGCACGGTGCGCTGGGCCGATTGCATGGAGAACTTGCTGGCACGTGGTTGCGATTTGTTCATTGAGCTTGGGCCGGGCGAAGTCCTCGCCGGTTTGCTGCGGCGCACACGCAAAGACGTGGACGTGATTAGCGTGGGAGATCCAGCCTCGGTCCATGCCTGCGCGGAAAAACTCCGGTTGTAGCCACGGCCCTGCGGGCCGTCACCATCGCAAATGCGTGGCGGCGTTCGGAACGGGCCACAGGGCCGTGGCTACATTTCCTTGCCGTGAATGCCGGCTGCTTTAGCTTCAGCGCATGACACTACCAGACCGCATCGATTCCGATCTGAAAGATGCGATGCGCGCAAAAGATGCCGCCAGGCTCGGCGTGCTGCGCATGTTGAAATCGGCGCTCAAGTATTCCGCGATCGAAAAAGCCGGCGCGGAGTCGCAGCTCGACGATGCCGAAGCGGCGCAGGTCATCCGCAAACAGGTGAAGCAACGGCAGGACTCGATCGAACAATTCGAAAAAGGCGGGCGGCCTGAGCTCGCCGCGAAAGAGAAAGAGGAGTTGGACATTTTGAACGGGTATCTGCCCCAGGGTCTCAACGCCGACGAGCTCGCGGGCATCGTTCTGGAAACGATCAGCGAAGTCGGCGCAACTTCCAGAGCGCAGATGGGCGCGGTGATGAAGGCGCTGCAGGGGAAAGTGGCGGGCCGCGCCGATGGGAAGACGTTGAGCCAGGAAGTGCAGCGGCAATTGGGATGAGGGAAACGTCCAACGTCCAACCGCGGAGTTTTCCTGTTGAGCAGTCGAGGATCGCGCCATGCTGAGCGCAATCATCGTCGCCGCCGGCAGCAGTCAGCGCATGGGTTTCGACAAGCTCTTCGCTCTCCTGGGAGACAAGCCGGTCGTTGCTCACACGCTCGATGCTTTCGAGCACGCTGATTGCGTTGATGACATTATTCTCGTTGGCCGCGCCGATCGCCAGGCCGAGTTGGAAGAACTCGTTAGGCGGTCCGACTTGAAAAAAGTGCGGCACCTCGTTTCAGGCGGCCTCCATCGACAGGATTCAGTTCAGGCGGGACTAAACCTGCTCGCTCCCGCGGCACGATACGTCGCGGTCCATGATGCCGCGCGTCCACTCATCACTTCCGAGCAGATCGCGCGGGTCTTTGCGGGCTGCCGCACGCATGGCGCCGCGGCCCTGGCGGAACCGATCACGGATACGCTCAAGCGCGGGGACGAAAACTTTTTTGTCTGTGGTGGCGTCGATCGCGCGTGGCTTTATGCCATGCAAACGCCGCAAATTTTTTCGAGGGATCTTCTCGTCAAAGCGTACCAGGCCGTGACAGAAAAAAAACTTTCGATCACGGACGAAGTTTCGGCGGTGGAACAGTTGGGCGAGAAGGTGCTTCTGGTTCCGAACGACGAGTTCAATCTCAAGATCACGTATCCGCGCGACCTTCTGCTCGCGCAATCCTATCTCAATCGCCGTGTTTCGCCGTGACTGCGTGATCCCAGGATCGACGCACGAGTTCAACGACGGGCGCGACATCACCGACGGCGAACGCGCGCCCTTTTTTTAACGGGCCCGCCTGCGCGAGTTCCTCGACCCGGAGCAGCCGGCCATTTTTCCAAATCCAGGCCTCGGAGTTGTACGGGCCGACCCGGCGTGGATCGGACCAGGTGTGAATGGAAAGCAGTTGCGTGGTCACGGCCGCGGCGATGTGCATCGGTCCGCTGTCGACGCTGATGACGAACCGCGCCGCGCGAATGAGCGAGATGAGTTGAAGAAGAGTGGTTTGATTCGCCAGGTTCACGCAATTATCCGGCACGGCGATTTTGCGCGACGTCTTTCCGACGACGACCACGCGGATTGGATCGAGCGCGCGGCAAAATTCCTCGATCACCGAATTGCTCAATGACTTGCGGGGCCCGCGCGCGAACGGATGCAGGAGAACGAACGGTGGATACGGATCGAAACGCGGCAAGGGGTCGCCGGTCGGCAATGGGAAACGGAGCTGCTCGGGAATGGCGATCCCAAAAGCTTCGGGCAGCTTCATGTATCGATCGACGGCATGCGCGCGGCGATCGACCTTCGCGACCCGATGGTAGAGCAGTCGCGAGCCTTCGCGGCCGTCACTCATCCCCCAAAACTCTCGCGGCTTGCTGACGCGGCCGATGAGGGCGCTGCGGAGCAAACCCTGAAAATCGAACGCTACGTCCGGATGCAACGTTTTGGTTTTTTTGAGCCAGGGCAATAAACTGCGCGGCGCGCTCAACCCACGAAATTCGCCGCGCGGGAAAATGTGAACGTGATCAACGTCGGGATTTCCGCGCAGGAGCGTGGTCCATTCGGGATTGATCACCCAGGTGATTTCCGCCTTTGGGTTTGCCTGGCGAATTGCGGCCACCGCCGGCAGGGTATGCACCACGTCACCCAGCGAACTTGGCTTGATGATCAGGATGGAACGGATTTCGGATTTCAAGATGTAGAGGCGCTTGGGCCAAGCGCCCAGGCAAGAAGGTAGGCGCTGGACACAAGCGCCTCTACATTCAAATCTGCCATCTGAAATTTCTCTTACCGTCCCAAGGCGAGACGATCCGCGAGCAGGCGCGGCAGCCCACCCTCAATGATTTTCTTTTGCGCGGTGGCGAGGTCGTATTTCACGCGCCGCTGCTCGACCACATTATTATCGACGTGATAGATGCAATACGCGGCGCGCCAGTCGCCATCGCGTGGCTGACCGACGCTGCCGACATTGACGAAATATTTCTTAGCCTCCTCGATCATGAGCTGATCGACCCTCAGGCGTTTCACGCCGTCATCACGGACGAAGGCGCCGGGCACATGGGTGTGGCCGAAAAAGCAAACCCTCGTGTGCTGGTAAGTGAAGCTGGCGGCGGCATCGAGATTGTTGAAGACGTAACCCCATTGCTCCGGTGTATCGAGCGTGGCATGCACGATGGTGAAGTCGCGCACCTGCCGGGACATGCGTAAATCCTGGAGCCACTCCTTGTCCTCGTCCGTCAGATGCGCGCGGGTCCAGTTGATCGCGCTTTCCGCCAGCGGATTGAAACCACGCGAGGATTCCGCCAGCGCCGCTTGTTCGTCGTGATTTCCCTTCACCACGGGACAGTCCATCTTTTGCACGATCTCGACGCATTCGTGCGGGTTCGCGTTGTAACCGACGATGTCGCCGAGGCAAACGAAATGCGTGCATTCGCGCTCGTGCGCATCGGCCAGGACAGCGTCCGTAGCTTCGAGGTTGGCGTGAAGATCACTGAAAATCGCGAAACGCATGAGTAGGAGGGTGGCCTTTCAGGGTAATTGATCGGGGATGCGCTGAGCGAGTGGAATGTCCAGTTTGATTTCCATCTCTTTCAAACGGCGGAGCAGAGTGGGAAGGCGTTCGCGTTCGCCCAGATCGTAGAGCTGGCGCAGATGCTCGTATGCCTCTTTCTCGCGGCCGTCGCAATGCGAAAGCTCATAAGCGGCGAAGCGTTTATCGTAACTCGGCGCGCCGGGCAGTTGCGCGGCTTTTCCGAAAAACTCGGCGGCGTGCTCGTGATCGAAGTACTTGTCGCGATAAAGGCGCGCCAGAGCTTCGTAGAGTTGGGGGCGGTCGGGATTGTTCTTAATCCCACGCTCGAGGAAATCTTTCCCGAGCGCGAAGTATTCGCGTTGAGCCTTCACGCGAAGGGCCAGGCGCGGCTGAGCCGGATCGTTCAACGCCGCCGCACTCGCGTTCCAGGCCATGTGCCACGCCGCCATGTCCCAGAATAAAAGAGCGCGGGGCTGCAGCGTGGTGACCTGCCGGAAAAGCAGCAGCACGCGGCCCCATTCCGTTCGTTCCCAGGCGACATGCGCCTGAATGAAAAGCGCGTCGGCCACGAGCGAGCGAAATCCGCTCAGGGCGGCGATGAATCCGAGCTGGCCGACTTGTTCGCGAAGGTCGAGACCGAAATCAACCGCGCGCAAATGAAGTGCGCGCTGCGTCTCCGCCATGGCGTGTTCGGCCGGCAATTTCGCCGCGCCGAAAAGCGCCACGCTCAGAAGGACAGCGAAAGACCGCATCATAGTTCTTTGCGATAAAAGACGGACCAGGCCAGGAGGAAATAAAAGCCGGTGTAGAAGGAACCGAGCGCAATCGTTTTAGCAAACAGCGTCAACGGAATGGCCGTGCCGGCGACGATGTCGTCCGACAAATTGAAAAGTTGCAGATCGGGAAAAAGGAGCGCGACCAGACCGAGCAATGTCCTGATCATCCAGCCGCCGTTGTTGGTTTGGAGCCAGTATTCGCGCGCGATCGCCTGAAGATGACCGATGAAATAGACGAAAACCATCACGATGGTGGTGAAGATGGTGGTCGTGGCGAAAGTCGAAACGAACAAAGTGAGCGACGCGAGCAAAAAGGATTTCACCAGGATGAGCGCGATGCCCGAAAGCAAATTCACGTTGAAAGCCGAGGCGCGAACCGCCGCCAGCGCGTCTGCCATTTGTTCGGGGGGCGCGCCGGCCATCTGACGCGCGGTCTCGCTCAGCACAGCCTGCTCGCGGAGATTGAGCACGACAAAAAAAAGCGCGCTCATAATGAAAACGCTGAGCGCAAGCAGCACCAGCACACCGAGCAGTTTGCCGAGGAGATATTCCGAGCGGGGGACGGGTTTCGCCAGGATCGTGTAGATGGTTCGGTCCTCCATGTCCTGCGGAATCATGCGGGCCGCCGTCACCACCGCGAGCACGGAGGTGAAAATGCTCATCGCACCGAGCGAGATATCTTTCAGGACCTGGAACTCCTGCTGGAAAGTGAACCGCGCCATGAAGATCGAAGTGCCGATTAGCAGCACCGCGAAAAAAAGCAGGACATAAAAAATCTTTAGTCGCGTCAGCTCGGTCAAGGTGTTGCCGGTGATCGCCGCGATTCGGCCGGGAGAAAAGGCGCGGTGGCCCGGGCTATTCATCGGCGCTGCGGCCCTTCGGTTTCTCTGATGGTTGCGTCGCTTCCAGAAAGAGGCGCTCGAGGGAAGTGCGGGAGCGGCCATGCGCAATCACTCGCGCGCCGGAGTTTGCCGCCAGCGTTTCGATTTCGGCGACCAGGCCGGTCGAAGCATTTTCGAGAATGAAATCGGTTTGATTTTCGATCGCGAGCAGATCGTCCAGCGGGCCTTCCCGCACGAGAACGCCATTTGCGAGAATGCCCACGCGATCGCAAATCTCCTGCACCTGCCCAAGCAGATGCGACGAAAGCAGGACGGTGACGCCGCGCCGCTTCAGATCGAGAATGAGATCTCGGATTTCCCGCGCGCCGGCCGGATCGACGCCCGCGGTTGGTTCGTCCAGCACGACCAGCCTCGGTTCCTGCACGAGCGCCTGGGCGAGGCCGATGCGTTGCAGCATCCCTTTGGAATAACCGCCCAAACGGCGATCGCGTGCACTCGTTAGGCCGGCCAGCTCGAGCAGTTCTTCGACGCGGCTCCGCAGCCGCGCCCCACGCAACCCGCAAAGTTTTCCATGGAACCCGAGCGTCTCCCCGCCGGTAAGATATTTGTAGAAGTATGGATTCTCTGGCAGGAAGCCAACCCCTTCGCGGCTGGCGACGAGGCTGCTGTCCCGTCCGAAAATCTCGGTGGTGCCGCTGGTCGGCGAAACCAGGCCGAGAATAATCTTGAGCGTGGTGCTTTTCCCAGATCCGTTCGGCCCGAGCAAACCGTAGATCTGGCCGGCGGTGACTCGCAAGGTCAGGTCGCGTACGGCCACAACCGATCGCCGTTGAAACGGAACCGGAAAAAGTTTCGTGACGCCGAGAACGGCGACAGCCGGCTCAGTCATGCCGAATCTCGAAACCGCGGAACGCTGGTGGATTTGGGAGCGGCGCTTCGGAGTGCTTCTTAATATGAGCGCGCAACTCGCTCTGCCCAATCGCTTCCAGGAAAGCGCGCACTTCGTCTTCCGCGCCCGTGGCCAAAAGCTCCACCCGGCCGTCGCGCAAATTCCGCACGGAACCAGTGATATCGAACCCCTTGGCTATCTGCCGGACAGAATAGCGAAAGCCCACGCCCTGGACATTTCCCTCGTAGAAAATCTGAATCGCGGCGATCACGCTCCCGAAGATTGGTCTGGCAATCCCTCGGCGGCAACCGTTCTGCGTTTTATTCTTAGGGCGCGGGCGCCGGCAGCGGCAGGTCCGGATTCGGCAACTCCTCCGGGGGCGGAACGAGCCGCGGATCGTTTGAGTTGAGATTGAATTGCTCGCCGGTCGGCCCAGTGGTTGTCGTGGGCACGGTGGCGGGCTGCAGGACCGTGGCGGCCGCAAGCAGCGTAGGCGAGGCCGGTCTGATTTCTTCGCTGGCGACGTAACCTTGCAGACCCGATGAGACCACCTCGACCTTGCTGTAACCAAAGGAAGGCCGGATGAGTTTCACCACCGTGTTCATTGGAAGCTTCAGGTCGGGATCGTGGCCGGGCTGCGGTCCGTGGCGGTAAAACGCCGCCGCATCCACTGAGATCGCGAAAAGCCTGGTGGCTTTGGTCGAATTCTGCGCTGGCTTATCCGCGCTCTTGCACCCTGGCAAAAATGCTGGGAGAAGGGCCAACGCGACTGCAGCCTGTCGATAAAACGCCATCACTGCTTTTAAGCACGCGCCGCGCCACTCACTTATACGAATAGACGAGGCAGAACGTGGTCGTTTCGCCCTCGAGCAAACCAAGTGAAACAAAGTACTGACCGCTGCTCTGTGGGGAATATCCGGCCGCGGCTTTTTCGCCCGAGTTATAGGTCTCGGTCACGAGCTGCTTTCCATTTTCATCAAAAAGATCGACCGCTATTTTTTTGGCTTTCTCGGTCGAGGCGGCGGCAAACCAGTATTGATTTCCGGCGTACAGATTCACGGCGATCAACGTCCGTTCCCGCGGCTTCACCATGCCGACCCAATGACCATCCCGGAGCTTGAAGCCCTCGTTGGAAAACGCGCCGGTGAGATCGAGGACCGATCTGTGCGCTTCCACTTCCTCGTCCGTCTCGGCGCGGAGCGCACCGCCGGCGGCGAAGACGATCAATCCCAGGACGATTGCGATTCGCCGTTTCATTTCGCGTCCGCCTTGGTTTTGATTTCTTCCATGAGTTTGCTCACGGCGGTGTTGAGCTTTTTGATTTCGTCGAGGCTCGGCACCTTGCCGGGCTGAAAGGCCACGAGCTTCTCGATTTCGGCGAGCTGTTCATTCACGCTCTTGACCAGCGGCTCCTTGCTCAATTCTTCGCCGAGGCCGTTGAGCTTCGAATGAATGAAACTCACTACCGCCGGCTGGCGAAGGACCTTCGCGCTTTGTTCGTCGTAATTCTTGATGACCGATCCGCTCACAACCTGCGTGCCGCGAATCCACCCGCCGAGGCTGACCAGGATGACGAGGTCCTGGTCGCTGTGCGATTGCATCGAAGTCTTTACTTCGTTCTGCGTCGCCTCGAGTTCTTCCTGGAGCGTGTCCCACTCGCTGTTCTCGGCGAATTCATTGATGCTGTTGCCGCGGCTCAGCACGTTCTCGCTCACCCCGAGCGCCTTCGCCAGCTTGATGATGTCGGTGCCGATATTTTTTACCTGTTGGCTGTCCTGCGCTTCGACGGCGATGAAACCGTCCGCAATCAAGCCGCCGAGATTGAGCGCGATCTGCGCGCGGTTCCGATAAGTCATCGGAATCGGAGTGCGGTATTGTCCGGCCCAATCGGGCTTCCCTGGTTTCTCGAGTGCGGCAAAGAGCTCGCCGGGAGTGGGGATCGTCATCGCATCCGTCTTGATGGCCTTTGCTAATTGTTCCGGCGGCAGCGAGACGGTTTCCGCCGCCAGGGCGACAGCCGTTCCTGCGAGCAAAGCGATCGTGATGCATCGCACCGGGAAAATCATGGAGCCAGATTATGCCTGCCCACGGAGATTGCCAATGGGAATGTGGCTTGGAGCGTTTGGAGACGGCTGCCCTAAGGCCGTGCAGGCGCGCGGGCGAGCCGTCTCCAGAAGAAGGATGGCCGGAAAACAGGATTGCTTGCGACGCGGAAGGTGATGTAATTCGTCCCAGATATGGCGCCCACGAGCATTGCTAGAATAAACGCGCGAGAAATTCTCGATTCACGCGGCAATCCCACGATCGAGGTGGAGGTCCATCTCGAAAGCGGCGCGATGGGGCGCGCGGCCGTGCCAAGCGGCGCGAGCACGGGCGAACACGAGGCCTGGGAATTGCGCGATGGAGATAAGAAACGCTACGGCGGCAAAGGTGTGACCAAAGCGGTGCGAAGTGTGACGGAGGTGATTGCTCCCGCGCTGGCCGGCTTCGATGCGCTCGAACAGGCGAGGATCGACGAAAAGATCATTGCCCTCGACGGCACCGCGAACAAAAAAAACCTGGGCGCCAACGCGCTCCTCGGCGTGTCACTCGCGACCGCGCACGCCGCCGCGGCCGCCAGCAAGGTTTCACTTTTTCGTTATCTCGGCGGTAATTCGGCGAAGGTTTTACCGGTGCCGATGATGAATATCCTGAATGGCGGCGCTCACTCCGACGCGCCGATTGATTTCCAGGAATTCATGATCATGCCAAAGGGCGCGCCCTCGTTCCCCGAAGCGCTTCGCTACGGCGCGGAAGTTTTTCACGCTTTGAAAACGGTGCTGCACGATCGCGGGCTTTCGACCGCCATCGGCGACGAAGGCGGCTTCGCGCCGAAACTGAACTCGGCGGAGGACGCGCTGGAATGCATCGCGGCTGCGGTGAAGAAGGCCGGTTACAAATTCGGCGAGCAGATTTTCGTCGCGCTCGATCCCGCCGCTTCGGAGTTTTTCGATCAGGAACAGAACGCCTACGTCTTCAAGAAATCCGATGGCTCGAAGCGCACCGCGGAAGAACTGGTGGATTACTACGAATCGCTCACCCGCGTCTTCCCGATCATCTCGATTGAGGATGGCTGCGCGGAGAACGATTGGGACGGCTGGAAAATACTGACCGCGCGCCTGGGCGATAAGATTCAGCTCGTCGGCGACGATCTTTTCGTGACGAACGTCGAATTCCTGCGCAAGGGAATTCTCCAGAGCGTCGCCAACTCCATTCTGATCAAAGTGAACCAGATCGGCACGCTGACGGAGACACTGGCCGCAATTGATCTGGCCACGAAGAACAACTACACCGCCGTGATCAGCCATCGCTCCGGTGAGACCGAGGACACCACCATCGCGGACATTGCGGTGGCGACGAACGCGGGGCAGATCAAAACGGGATCGCTTTGCCGGACGGATCGGGTGGCGAAATACAACCAGCTTCTGCGGATCGCGGAGGAACTTGGTGACAATGCCGTTTACGGCGGTAAAATGCGCTAGTGGAACATCCTGGCTATGGCGATTTCCGCGCACGGCGTGAAGCCACGGTCTGGCAGCGGCTCAACAGCATTCTGCGCGTCCTGCTCGTGCTCGCGATCGCGCTGGTGATCGTGAGTCTTTTTTTGCCGCAGGCTAAAAAGTTATCGCAAAGCCGCGTCGAGATCGAAAATTTGCAGACGCAGGTGAATGAGCAAAAGGTCCTGCTTGCGCGGCAAACGCGTGAAGTGAATTTGCTCAAGACCGATCCGGGTTACCTGGAAACGATGGCGCGCGACCGGCTCGACCTGATGAAGGAAGGCGAAACGATTTTTCGCTTGGAACAATTGCCGGCAGCGAAGCGGAACTAGTTCTCTCACGGCACGGAAGCGGGCCGTCTCCAAGCCGGGCTGGGGCGATCTTTCTCCTGGCAATGGCGTCTCGCCCGGAGTCGCATCCGGAATTTGCGCGCGCGCGCGAACCGGCGATAGATTCAAGCATGGCTACGGAAGTTCCGGTGATCGATACAGAAGCTCTCCAATCTCGCGTGCGCGAGTTGCGGAGGTTTCTTTGACGTTCCGAAGTTAGAAAGCCAGCTTGGCGCGCTCGAAGAGCGCATGAGCGCCGCGGATTTTTGGTCGAACCGGGAACGCGCCCAAGGCGAGGTCGAGGAAGTGTCGCGTGTGCGTTCGCTGCTGAATCCGTTGCGTGAACTCGAGCGCGCGGCGAATGATTTCGAGGCGCTGCAGCAGCTCGCGGCGGAAGAAACAAACCCAGCCCAGCGCGCGCAGGCGGAAAAAGAAGTCGCGACAGAACATGCGCGCCTCCTTCACCAGCTGGAGGAATTCGAGCTGCGCCAGTTTCTTTCTGGCGCAAACGATCGCGCCAATGCCTTCGTCACCATTCACTCGGGCGCGGGCGGCACCGAGTCGTGCGATTGGGCCGACATGCTGCTGCGGATGTATCAACGCTGGATCGAGCGGAGCGGTTTCACGTCGCAGACTATCGACGTGCAGGTGGGCGAAGAAGTCGGGATCAAATCCACCACGCTGCTGGTGCAGGGGGAATACGCCTATGGTTATCTCAGCGTGGAACGCGGCGTGCACCGGCTGGTGCGGATTTCGCCTTTCGATGCGAACAAGCGCCGGCATACCTCGTTCGCCAGCGTCGATGTCGTTCCGGAAATTGCTGATTCCGCGCCGATCGATATCAATCCGGCCGACATCGAGGTGGATACTTTTCGCGCCGGCGGAAAAGGCGGCCAGAATGTGAACAAGGTCGAAACGGCGGTGCGGATCGTGCACAAACCGAGCGGCATCGTGGTCGCTTGTCAGGCTGAACGGAGCCAGGGGCGCAACCGCGAACTGGCGATGAAAATGTTGAAAGCGAAACTTTACGAAATTGAGCAGGACAAAAAGCGTGCGGAGATCGACCGGCAATATGGGGAAAAAGGCGATGTGGCCTGGGGCAGCCAGATTCGTTCCTATGTTTTTCAACCTTACCAGATGGTGAAGGATCACCGGACCGGCGCGGAGACCAGCGACGTGCAGGGGGTGATGGACGGCGCGATCGATCTTTTCATCCAGGCAAAATTGCGCGGGCAGAAAGCGAAGAAAGGCGAGGGGAGCGAGCGGGAGATTTAGGCGTGGCCTAACGAGTGGTTGTCATCCCGAGGGACCTCACAGGCGCTCTTTCACTCCCGTGTTAACTCAGGCGTCTGCGTTAAGTTGGGCGCGATCTGCCTTGCGTGATGCAAAATTGCAGTCGGGAGGTCCCTCGCCGTCTGCGCGGCTCGGGATGACGGCGC
>JBEEHO010000011.1:0-4496 GCA_041167425.1 Verrucomicrobiota bacterium
TGGAAGACAAAAATTGGAATCAAATGACTAATGACGAGAAGCTAGATCGTTTAACATCCGTGCTGACTCGTGCGGGTTCGGACGCCAGGTTTCGGGATAGATGCCTGGTCTCGTCTGAGTCCGCTAAGGATGCGGTGAGTGAAGCAGGGGCAATCCAGTTTCCCTCTGATTTCCAAATTCAGTTTCTTACCCCGGAACAGCGGCTGAAGACTCTGGTCCTCGCGGTCCCGGACTTTCTCCCGGCCGATAACGGCCAGGCCGAAGTCCGCAACGCGGAGGACTATCAGACCTGTAGTTACGCTATCTGGAGAAGCTAGCTGCTCCCGTCTCCAAGAAAGACACTAGCTTATAACGTGAGGGCTCGCCGGATAGATTGAAGTAGATCTGGCGGAAGGACGCCTTTATCCGGAGGCATCAACTCTTTGGTGCTCCGGATAAAGTAGGGGATATCGAGCCGCTTCAAGGCATGTGTCTCTGCGGCAATGACCGCAGGGGCTACTGCTTTGCGCTTGCACAAACGGGCTATAAGCCTGTCCCGCTCGGTTCGTGATTGGAGGGCCGAGGGTTGTATCGAAGCTTGTCTAATCGCGGTGTACCTTTCGGTGGCAAGGTAGATCCAGCGTCTTTCCCGCGACCGGATGCGCCTGAGTCGCCTGGCGAAAGCCGTGCGCCGCCGTTCCGTCCCAAGAATGCAGTGCCATGCTTTGCTGAATCCCTGGGCGATCTCTCGTTCGTACTGGCGCGCCCCCAGCGGTCTCGTCCCGATCCGCGCGAGATGTTTCCCGGTCCTGGTGCGACCCAGGATACTGCTCCGGGATTGTAAACTCCGCGGGTTCGAGTTAGGAAAAAATCCCGTGCGATACAAGAGATCGAGTGGGCTTTGAGTTCTGGTTACGCCAGAGACATGCCATAAGGCATCTGCGTCCACCAGAACCGGATCCTCGCCCGCGGCGATCAGGTTATCACGGTGACAATCCACTGCCCTGACCAAGTAGGCGGCGGCAATCATTCCGCCAATACGTTGGTAGAAGCGCCGTCCTGCAGCGCGGTCCTGACAAGGAGCCACCTCAATCCGTTCCATCCAACAATAACTGTTCCGTCTCAGAACTCGCGCAGCCCTTAACTGCGGCCGGAAAGATTGAAGATTCATCCATTCCATGAGCGAACCCCATTCCCACTCGCCTTCGCCTGGTCGCGGCTTGTAGATAACGGCGCCACCTTTAAATTGCAGCTGCATCACTGTCCGTCCCTGGTTATGCGAATCGGACAAGCTGCATAGGACATCGGTTATCGCCCCGATAGGTTCGTTGCCAAAGAAGGCATGAGCCAGAGCAGCTCGATCCTTCCGGAATCTCGAAAGGACTTCCGTCACGTGCTCACGCCATTGCGAAATCACCCGACCCCAGAGCGTGGCCAGAACCGGGAAATTGTTGAACAAGGGAAACAGCCTGTCGCCTGGTTTGTCACCGAGAAACATACGTTCGGCTAACTGCGGGTCGATTGGTCCTGGCAAAACGCCGATTGAATTCAAGGCCAGCCCAAAACTCGTCCGTTGTAACTCCAGGCAAGGACGGGTTAACCGTTGGAGGCTCCGTCGAAGATCGCGTCTCAGGCTGGCTTTCGCCCTGGCCGAGACCCCGGCCAGCAGATTAGGGTTACTCGCCGTTTCCAAGTCCCGCCAGCCATGGCGTGCGCCGGCTTCGCAAAGCTTCGCGAGCGCGGTAACAAGGCCTGGCTGGAATTCAGAATCCGCCAGGGCACTGAGCATGCGTGGCACGCTCGGTGACGTAGAAGGAGGTCGCGGGAGGCTCACGACCATGCAGTATGATACTGCAGGTCCGGCTCCGCCAGCTTTAGGATGGAGCCGGAGCGCTTGCCTGACCGGGCCAGACTCGGCCGACGGCCAAGCTAGCTATTCGAAAGCGGCCGATCGCGATGGGCGAGTTTCAGCGGCTTCGCCTCCTTCAGGACGTGGCGCGCGATGACGAGGCGTTGCACTTGCGAAGTGCCTTCACCGATTTCGCAGAGTTTCGCGTCGCGCAGGTAGCGCTCGATAGGCAGGTCGCGGCTATAACCATACCCGCCGTGGATTTGCATCGAGCGATCGCAAATTCGCACCGCGGCCTCGGAAGCAAACAATTTTGCTATGGCCGATTCCTTCGTCGTGTTCAGACCCCGATCTTGAAGTGAAGCAGCGTGCATTGTCAGCACTTCGGCCGCTTCCAAATCCATGGCGGAATCGACCAGCATCCATTGCACCGCCTGGAAATCGCCGATCGCATGCCCGAATTGTTTGCGTTCGTTCGCGTAGGAATTGGCGCGATCGAAAGCCGCTTCCGCGATTCCAACCGCGAGCGCGCCAATCCCGATGCGACCGCGATCCAGAACCGACAGCGCCTGTTCCCGCCCGCGCCCGCGCGCGCCGAGCATTTCAGCTTTGGCATTCTCGAAACGCAGCTCCGCCGTGTCGCTCGCTCGCATTCCGTAGGTGTGAATTCTGCGGACCGGCGTGACCTGGTCCTGCATCATGATGAACGCGCTGATTTCGTTTTTCCCCTTATCCGTTTTTCCCGTGGTGGCCATGATCACGAGCAATTCCGCGGTCTGACCGCTGGTGATGAATTTTTTCAGCCCGTTCACGTGCCAGTGGTCCCCGTGCGCAGTGGCTTTGGTTTCGATGCCGCCCGTGTCGCTTCCGGCATTCGGTTCCGTCAGCGCCCAGGCGCCGAGCCATTCTCCACTGGTCAGCTTCGGCAGACAGGCCCGCTTTTGTTCTTCGGTGCCGAACTGAGTGATCTGGCCGACGGCAAGCGCGTTGTGGGCCGCAATATCCATCGAGAGCGCCGCAAAATGTTTCGCCATTTCCTTGATGGCAAGCGCCGCGACCACGTAGCTCAAACCGCGGCCGCCGTATTCCTTCGGCGCGACCATGCCCATCAATCCGATCCGGCCAGCTTTGGTGAAAATTTCGCGCGGCAATTTTTCGTCGTGATCCCATTGGTCGGCATGGGGCGCCACTTCGTCCTGGCAAAATTTCGCGACGTCGTCGAGAAACGCGCGTTGCTGATCGTCGAGAGGGTGTTCCAGAATCATAAGCGAAAAGAGTGGGCGGCAGCGTAATGCCGCGCCGGTGCGCGAGCGAAGAGAAAAAAACGGCAGAGTCACGGCTTGAGCGCAACATCGAACGGCTGGCCGCGACAATACGCTGGCGCGGGTGAGCGCGATTCCCATTGTGAGGATTATGGCCTCAGCATTATTCTGCGCGCATCCATGGCTTTGGCGCAAATAGACGCGGGGGCGAGTGCGCGCACCCGAATCGCGGCGCGGCTGCTGCCGTTTCTTTTTCTCCTTTACGTCGCGAACTATCTCGATCGCACGAATATCGCCTACGCGACGCTCGGGATGAAAGGCGATCTGGGTCTGACCGATTCGGTCTTTGGCACGGCGAGCGGAATTTTCTTCATCGGCTATCTCGGGCTGCAAATTCCAGGGGCATTGCTGGTGGAACGCTGGAGCGCCAGGCTCCTGCTCGCGCTCACGCTGATCACATGGGGTGCACTGACGACCCTCACCGGTTTTGTTCGCACTCCGCTGGAGCTTTACGGTGCGCGCTTTCTGCTTGGCGCGGCGGAGGCGGGGTTCTTTCCCGGCGTAATCGTTTATCTCACGCACTGGTTCATTTATCGGGACCGGGCGAAGGCGGTGGCGCTTTTCATGTCAGCAATTCCGATCGGGTTCATTCTTGGAGGACCTATCGCTGGCGCGATCCTTGGAGTGCATTGGCACGGCGTTCCGGGGTGGCGATGGCTGTTTCTCTTCGAAGGCATTCCGGCGATCATCCTCGGAATCGCAACGCTCTTTTTCCTCCCCGATCGGCCGAATGAAGCGCGCTGGTTGCGAGCGGAGGAGAGCGATTGGATCACGGCCCGGCTTGCGGAAGAGCGAGAGGCCAAGACGCATGCCCAGCACATGACGCTATGGCAGACGCTCCGGCATCCGTCGGTTGTGATGCTCACGATTGGCCTCTTTTTTACCTATTGCGGCGGCTATGCTTTCTGGTTTTGGGAGCCGACCATGCTCCAGCGCTTTACCGGCTGGAGCATTCTGCGTGTGAGCTGGATGGGATCGCTGGTGTTTGGCGCGGGCTTGATCGGGATGCTGTTGTTAGGCTGGAACTCCGATCGCACGCGCGAGCGCCGCTGGCATTTCGCTATTCCACAATTAACCGCTGCATTGGCGCTAGGTCTGTGGTTCCTCCTTCCCCATTCCAGCGCACTCCTTATCGTGGTGTTCACGCTGGTCGGCTTCGGCACGGTCGCCTATTTGCCATCGTTCTGGGCATTGCCCTCTGCATTCCTAACCAGTACGGCCGCGGCCGCGGCGGTCGGGTTCATCAACTGCACCGCGAGCATTGGCGGATTCGTCGGTCCTAAGATCATCGGCGATTTGAGCCAGCGCACCGGCTCATTCAAAGGGGGATTTATTTTTATGATCGC
>JBEEHO010000012.1:0-5025 GCA_041167425.1 Verrucomicrobiota bacterium
AAGATCGTTGCGGGATAATTTGTAAAGCTGCGCCGAGGGAAAGGTGCGGGCCAGGATCGGGAATAAAATAAGGGCGACCGACAGCGAAACAGCGCCCGCGATGACCGCGGCGCGCGGGGCGAACCGAGGCGAGCCGCGCAAACTAAAAAGATGCCGCGCCAAGAGGAGTGCGAGCAGCGGAAAGGCCGGCAGGGTGTAGTGCGGAAGTTTCGTTTTCACCAGGCTCATGATGATGAAAACAATGAGGGTCCCGGAGATGAGATATTTGTCGATGGCGTCGCGCTTTTGCCAAAGATGTTTGGCCAGCGCGGGCAGTTTGATCGACCACGGGAAAAAGCTGAGGAAGACGGTGACGAAATAAAACGGCAGGGTCGCGAGGTACGTGTTCATCGAGTTGGCGCCGTGGCCTTCCATGACGTTGAACGAGCGTTCGACGACGTGACGTCCAATGCCAACGCGAAAAAAATCGCCGTTCGTGCGGATCAGCGCGGGAATACCCCAGGTGCAGACGATTGCCAGCGTGCCCAGAATGCCGGTGGCAAAACAAAACCGGCGATGGAATGACAGATCGCGCACGAAGAGTTTCGCGCTTGCGACTGTGAGGAGCGGAAGCCAGCCGAGCGGCCCCTTGGCCAGGAAAGCGAACCCGAGCGCGATGTAGAAGGCGAACCGCCAGTATCTTCGACGGCGCTCCGACCCTTCCGGCGGAGCCAGGCCTAACGAGTCGGCGATCAGTTCAAATCCTGCCCAATGCGCGCCGGTCACGAAAAAGACCAGCCACATATCGGCGACCGCCGCTTTGGCGTGGATAAATGTTTGCAGGCATAAGGTAAAAATAATCGCCGCCCACCAGCCGACGCGATCGCCCCCGACCCGGCGTCCCCACGCAAAAAGCAACAGCGCGGTCAGGGCCGCCGCGACGGCCGACGGCAACCGCGCGCCGAATTCGTTTTCGCCGAAGACGCTGTAACTGGCGATCTGCGTCCAATAGATGAAGGGCGGTTTATCGAAACGGTACTTATCGTTGAAGTACGGGATGACGTAATCGTGGCGCTCCCGCATCTCGCGCGAGGCTTCGGCAAAGCGCGGCTCGTCCCGATCCACGAGCGGGATAATCCAGGTCCCGGCGACATTCAGGAGCAGGGCGCCGAAAAAGACTAAAGCGAAATTGCGGATTGCGGGTGACAGAGCGGAATTGAAAGATAGGCACGGGTGAAACACAAACGGGAAATTCAGACCATCGCCGCCTTTCGCTGGTGCTACCTGGCTTTCTTCGGCGCAGCCCTGCTTCTCCTGGCGGGCTTTTACCTCGATGCCGCCGCGCAGGCCTGGATCGGGCAAAATCAAAACACTGGCCTGAGAAATTTCATGCGCGGCGTGAGCCGATTCGGGGATTGGCCGGAGCACGTTGTACTTGGGCTAACGCTCCTGATCCTGGCGTATTGGCGTCGGAACAAAAGATGGATGCGAATCTTTGCCGCGATGATCCTGGCGTGCGCACTCGCGGGCGCCGTGGCGCGCGTGATAAAAATTTCCACCGGTCGCGCCCGTCCGAGCGTGCAGACCGAAGCCGAGTGGAATGGCCCGCGCCTGAGCCCGCGCTACAACGCATTTCCGTCCGGGCACACCGCCGCGTCGACGGCATTTTTTGCGACGCTGGCATTCGCGAGCTGGCGAATCGGCCTCGGGTTTCTGGTCGTCCCGCTGCTGATCGCGTTCTCGCGGATGTACGTCGCGGCGCATTACCTCTCCGATGTCATCTGCGCCTCGCTGATCGGATTGCTGGCCGCATACTTCATTGCGCGTTGGCTACGAATCCAAAATTCGCCATCCGAAACCGGTTAAGGAACCGCGCTTCATCGCTTCCCGGAAAAATTTCTTCCGCGCCGCGCTACCTCAAGAAGTCACGCGCTCTTTGCCGCGCTCGGAAAAGCGTTGGATGGCGTAGTAGGTCACCGGAATGAGGAAGATCGCGATCAAGGTCGCGGCCAGCATGCCGCCGATCACGGTTGTGCCCATGACCCGCCGCGCGACCGCGCCTGAGCCCGAGGCCCGCCAGAGCGGCACGCAACCGAGGATGAACGCGAACGAGGTCATCAGAATCGGCCGGAGCCGCAAGCGCGCGCCTTCCAGCGTGGCGTCGAGCAGCGGTTTCCCGCGTTCGTATTCAAGCTTCGCAAATTCGACGATGAGAATCGCGTTCTTGGCCGCGAGGCCGATCAACATGACAAGACCGATCTGCGCATAAACGTTGTTCTCCATTCCCCTCGCCCAGAGGGCTGCGAACGCGCCGAAGACGGCGATCGGCGTGCCTAACAAAACGCTGAAGGGCAACGACCAGCTTTCATAAAGCGCGGCCAGAATAAGAAAAACGAACAGGAGCGACATGCTGAAGACGATCATCGGCGAGACACCTTCCTGCGCCTTTTTTTCCTGGAACGACATGGCCGCGTAGTCGTAGCCCATCTCGGGCGGCATCGTTTGCGCGAAGGTTTCTTCGAGTGCTTTCATCGCCTGGATCGAACTGAAGCCGGGCGCGGCGCTGGCGTTGATTTGCGCGGCGCGGTAGAGGTTGAAACGCATCGTGAATTCCGGCCCGCTGCGCGATTGCACATTCGTGACGGAACTCAGCGGCACCATATCGTTGTTCGCGTTGCGCACGAAAAAGAGCCCGACGTTTTCCGCGCGCGTCCGGTATTCGCCTTCCGCCTGGACGAAGACCTGCCACTGGCGTCCGAAGCGGTTGAAGTAATTCACGAAAAATCCGCCCATGAAGGTCTGGAGTGTCTGGCTGACCTGCGTGAGATCGACGCCTTGCTTCAGGACTTTGTCGCGATCGACGTCGATGAAGACCTGCGGCACCGACGGCAAAAATGTCGTGGTGGCGGACGCGATCTCCGGCCGTTTGCGCACGGCTTCGAGGAATTTGTTCAGGTTATCGCCAAGAAAACCGACTTCGCGACCGGCGCGATCTTCGAGCATAAAGGTGACGCCGCCGGAGGTGCCGATGCCAGGAATCGAGGGCGGTGGAAACGCGAAGCCGATACCGTCCGGAATGGAAGAGAGGCTTTTGTTGATGCTCTGCTTGAGCGCGGCGTACTGCTGCGCCGGCCTGGTGCGGTCGCCCCACGGCTCAAAGGTGATGAAGATAAACGCATTATAGGTTCTCTGCACGGTGCTGAGCAAACTGAACCCCAGCACGCTCGTGACGTGTTTCACCCCGGGCGTTTTCAACAACGCTTCTTCCACTTTCCGCGCGGCTTCACCGGTCCGCTGCATCGATGCCGCATAGGGCAAGGCCAGGGATGCGTAGAGATAACCCTGGTCCTCTTCCGGAAGAAAACTCGCGGACAAACGGGAACCAAAAAAACTGGCGGCGATCGCGAAGATGAGAAGAAGGAGCAGGCTCCGGCCGCTCTTCCGGATCGCGAAGCGCGACGCGCTGATATAATGCTCGGTGGTGCGGCCGAACACGCGATTGAACTTCGCGAAGAACCAGCCCAGCGGGCCACCACGCGATTCTTTTCTCGGACGCAACAGCATGGCTGAAAGCGCGGGGCTGAGCGTGAGCGCATTGAAGGCCGACAAGATCACCGAGATCGCGATGGTGAGCGCGAACTGCTGGTACAGCCGGCCCGTGATTCCCGGAATGAACGCCGTCGGCACGAATACGGCCGAGAGCACCAGCGCGATGCCGATCACCGGGCCGGACACTTCTTCCATCGCGCGGAGGGTCGCGTCGCGCGGCGACATGCCTTCATCAATATGATGCTGGACTGCTTCCACCACCACGATCGCGTCATCCACCACGAGGCCGATCGCGAGCACGAGGCCGAAGAGCGCAAGCGTGTTAATCGTGAAACCGAAAAGTGGAAACACCATGAAGGTGCCAATGAGCGAGACGGGAACGGCGCAAAGAGGGATCAGCGTTGCGCGCCAGCCTTGGAGGAAAATGAAGACCACGAGGATGACGAGCGCGAGCGCCTCGAGCAGCGTGTAGATTATTTCTTCCATTCCCGCCGTGACGGCTTGCGTGGTGTCGAGCGAGATCGCGTAGTTCATGTCGGACGGGAACTGCTGCGAGACACGCGCCATCAGCGCCTTCACTCCGTTCGCGGCATCGAGCGCGTTCGTGCCGGGTAATTGATAGAGCGCGAGAATGGCGGAAGGCTTTCCGTCCAGACGGCCGGCGAGGCTGTAAGTTTGGGCGCCGAGCTCGATGCGCGCCACGTCCTTCAGCCGCAGAAGCGAACCATCCG
Organism: Verrucomicrobiota bacterium; assembly: GCA_041167425.1. GTDB lineage: Bacteria > Verrucomicrobiota > Verrucomicrobiia > Chthoniobacterales > UBA10450 > AV80. The sequence continues at coordinate 4,260 of JBEEHO010000012.1, forward strand.
GATTCGCGCGAATCACAATTTCGCCGAACTCTTCACCGGAAGTGAGCCGGCCCGGTGATCGCACCGTGTAAGTGAATTCCTGCCCAGGGGGCGCGGGCTCGCCGCCGATCTGGCCGGCGGGATTCACCGTGTTCTGGGCGCGCAGTGCATTCGTCACATCCGGGACAGTCACGTTCAGTTTCGCGAGCTGATCCGGTTTGACCCAAAGCCGCATCGCGTACTGGCCCGCGCCGAACACCTGCACGTTCGAAATGCCCGGGATGCGCGTGAGCTGATCGATGAGATTAATGTTCGCGTAGTTCGCGAGAAAGATGTTGTCGTAGGTGCCTTTCGGCGAGTTCAACGCCACCAGCATCAGCGGCGCGGTCGTCGATTTCTGCACGGTCACGCCGGCGTTGATCACATCCGTCGGGAGCTGCGAAGTGGCCTGGGAAACGCGGAGCTGCGAAAGGATCTGGTCGGTATTTGGATCGGTCGTGATGTCGAAATTGATCGTCATGCGGATCGAGCCGTTCGCATTGACCGACTGGATGTAGTTACTCTTATCGACGCCGCTCATCTGCTGCTCGATCGGCGTTGCGACGGATTGCTCGATCGTCTGCGCGTCGGCGCCCGTGTAGTTCGCGCGGACCTGGATTTCGGGCGGGACGATGCTCGGGTATTGCGCGATCGGCAGTTGGATCATCGCGACGACGCCGACAATCGTCATCACAATGGCGATCACGATCGCGACGATTGGCCGGTTGATGAAAAACTTCGACATCGG
>JBEEHO010000013.1:0-7134 GCA_041167425.1 Verrucomicrobiota bacterium
ATCGGGCTGCAATTGCCGCAGGTGATCCACGCACTCGCTCCCGGTTCGGCGATAGCCGTCGCGAAGCTGGCGATCGTCGTGCTCCTGGTGATCGTGCTCGTTCGTTTCGTCTGGATGTTTAGCGCTAACTACTTGATCCGGCTGTGGAGCCGCGCCTTTCATCATCGGAGCGCTCCCCCGTGGAAACACACCGCCTTGCTGGCGTGGACCGGGATGCGCGGCGCGGATTCGCTGGCCGGCGCGCTCGCGATCCCATTCGTCCTGGGCAATGGGACGCCATTCCCGGGGCGCGATCTTATTCTCTTACTCACCTTCTGCGTCATCTTCGGAACGCTCGTCGTGCAAGGACTCACCCTTAAGCCGCTGGTTCGCTGGCTGAAAATTGTGGACGATCACATTCCGGAAAAAGAAGAGAGACTGGCGCGTCTCAAGGCGAACGAAGCAGCCCTGGCTCGCGTCGAGGAGATGGGATCGTCCAGCCAGGCCAGGCCCGAGAACGTCGAACGCCTCCGCTCCGAGTACGCCGATCGTATCCGGCAATTGAGCAAGGACACTTCACATGAAGAAAGCGTCCGCCGCTTGTTCTCGCGGGACTTTGAGGAATTGGCGCGTGAAGCTTTGGAAACAGAACGCGCCAGCGTTATCGCCCTGCGCAATGACGAAGCGATCAACGATGACGTCCTGCGCCGCATCCAGCATGACATCGACCTGGCCGAAGCCCGCCTCCAGCGGCGTGGGTAAGCCAGTGACGTGTGACAAGTGACAAGTGACAAGTGAGGAGCTCGAACCTGTGACCTTTCTCCCTCGTTCCCAAAGCCTGCCCGCCGTGGTGGGTTGTACTTTGGAATCGAACCGGTGGGACCCCGTGTGAGATGGACAAGGCCCGCAGGGTGAGCTTCGGGAGAAGCGAATCAAAGGGAGGCTCTCAAAGGAACTAAGTTCGGTTTCCCGCTACGACTGGCTGGCGTTGTCTTGAACGCTGAGAAGCAGTTCCTTCGTCGCCGAAGGAATTTTCAGAAGTCGCGTCCAATCCCTTCCACCTCGCTTTGCACCCAAAAAGACCGAGAGTTAAAGGGGTCCCGCGATTCTCTAGCCGGCTGCGCCATGACAATTCTCAAGCACTTCCCTGCTCCACCTCTGGGCGAGGTGATCGAGCTGTTCTGGCACAGCGCAGACGACAGCCGTGCGGTGCGGGCCGCGAACCGGGAGGCGATTCTGCCGGACGGCTGCGCTCATCTGGTCATTAACCTGTCCGAAAATCGCATCGGCCTTTATGAGCAGATCGAGACCAACCGGCTGACTACACTTGACGGCAGTATCTTTTGCGGCCCGAGGTCTTCTGCTTACGCTATCCGACCCGTGGCGGCGGCCGTAATCGGCGTGCTCTTTAAGCCGGGTGGTGTTTTCCGGCTGCTCTCTGCGCCCACGGAGGAGTTTCGAAACGCACAGGTTCCTTTGGATCTCGTCGTCGGCGGTAACGAGTTGCGCGAACAGTTAATCGCAGCGGCCACGCCTGCGGCCAGGTTCTTACTTCTGGAGAAATTTCTTCTGCGTCAGCTCCGCCGGTCCCTGTCGCTTCACCGCGCGGTGCGATATGCCGTGAGCGCATTCGAACAGGATCCGTTTCTCGCCGTTGCGACCGTGCTGGGGAAGATTGGATTGAGTGAGCGGCGATTCAGCCGGATTTTCAGTGAGCAGGTTGGCTTGACGCCGAAACTCTTTCAGCGCGTCCGCCGTTTCCAGAGGACGATGGCGTCGCTGCCCTCACATGGACAAGTCGATTGGGCCGGTACGGCCACAGCCAACGGTTACTACGACCAGGCGCATCTCATTAATGATTTCCGCTCCTTTAGCTCCGTGACTCCCGCCGATTTTTTCGCCAGCCGCATCGTCCAGCGCAATCACCTGCCATTGCGCGGCTAGGTTCACATTTTTCCAATACGCCTGCCTTTAAGCAGGACAGGTTCGACGGCATGAGCACTAAGCCGAAGAACCCGATACGCGCGAAAGTCTCTCCTTTTACCTGGATAGGTTTGCTTATCTCCCTTTTCGGCTTTAGGGCGGTGCGCTTCGCCTTCCGGAGCCTCGGTGTCTCCAATTCGATCACTGGCGGAGTCTGGCGGGAACTCGCGATCTGGGCTCTTGCGGCACTTCTCATTCTCCTGATCCGGTGCGGCGAAAAACTGCCGCTAAGTTCCATTCGTCTGGGGACGGCGCCTTGGAATGAATCGCTCAAGAACGGGGCCACTCTCACCGGCCTTTGCGGCGTCACCGCCTTTATCGTTATCCTCTTTACCGGATACGGCCAAGGCGCGGGCTCGGCCGCCTTTAGCCAGGAACCGATCTGGTTTGCGACCTTCAGCAGCGCAATCCGGCCTGGAATAGTGGAGGAACTATTCTTCCGCGGTTACGCGATCGAGCGGCTCGAGTCGATGGGATGTGGCCGCGTTCTTTCCGCGGCAATTCCGCTGGCGATCTTTGCGGGCACTCATTCGACCGGAGGAATACCGAGCATCATCATCGCCATGGTCCTTGGGACATTGGCGACCCTATTCTACCTGTGGCGGCGTGACCTCGTGGCGAACATGATCGGCCACGGCCTTAGTAATTTTCTCGGGCTGGTGTTACCCCGGTTTTTTCATTGAGCGCGTCGTATCTCTACCATCCTTACCGGGCGTATTGCTGTGTTTCGCTTCGCAGCCGTTGTGGGGCAACCGTGTCGGTTGCCGTCGTCCATTCAGTTCACATTTTTCCAATACGCCTGTCTTAGACCAGCCCACAGTCGACCGTATGAGCACGATTGATCGCACCGGTAAGCAATCCAACTCCAGGCCGGTACCCGACGGTTATCACACAGTTTCGCCTTATCTGATTGTTGCGAATGCCGCAGCGGCCCTGGAGTTTTGCGGCGCTGCTTTCGGCGCGACCGTGAAGCGCCGGCTCGCGATGCCCGATGGCAAGATCATGCACGCAGAGATGAAGATCGGCGATTCCATCGTGATGCTGGCCGACGAGTTCCCCTCGCACGAAACGTTTGGGCCGGAACATTTCGGCGGCTCCCCCGTCTCTGTGGTCCTCTACGTGGAAAATGCTGATACGCTTTACGCGCGGGCGCTCGAGACTGGCGCGACCTCGCTCCGTCCGATGGCGGACCAACCGTTCGGAGACCGTTCCGGCACTATTCGCGATCCATTCGGCCACCGTTGGACCCTTATCACTCACATAGAAGATATCTCTGAGGATGAAATCGAGCGGCGCTTCGCGGAAATGATGGGTGACGTCCGAAATCGCGGCGCTGCGGATGGGACGACAACATGACGGCTGAGCGCAAAAGCGGAATCATCCTCGGCATCATCACCGCTGTCGAGGCCGGCTGGGTTTTGATGAATCTTCAGGTGAGCGGCTGGCACTTCATCCGCTATCTCGGGTTTGCCCCGGGAATGACAGGCAATCTTGCGGGCTGGATCGCTGCCCTGCTCGCGACAGTTATCTTCGTTGCGGTCGCGCTCCGTCTGCCCTCCGTGCGTGAGAACCTTTTTCGACCTAGCCTCCTAAAGCTACTCGCGATCGCGCTGGCCATTTCGGCCGGCATCCTGGAAGAGGTCATGTTCCGTCGCTGGACGATGAACTGGCTGATGGCGCACGGTTACGGTCCTATCGTTCAAGTGCTCGGCGCAGGACTGCTCTTCGGCGCCATTCATGGAATCTGGGGCCTGATGGGTAAAAGCTTCCGAGCTGCCACCGGCGCCACCGTCGCAACTGGGTTCCTGGGAATGATGCTCGCGATCGTCTTCCTACTTTCGGGCCGAAGTCTTGCGCCGTGTATTGTGGCCCACTTCCTTATCAACCTCTTGATTGAACCAGGCCTCGTCCTCGCGGCCACCCGCGGCGAAATGGGACGCGCCGGCTCTAACCAATGATCCACAGCTGGCTTGGCTCCATTCATACTTCGGCCGCGATGGCTGCCTTGCTCTTTGGGGCCTTCGTGTTTCCGATGATCAAAGGCACCCGTCTTCACAAGGTGCTCGGTTACCTCTATGCGGCCGCCTTGCTCGCTACGAACGTGACCGCGTTTGGCCTCTACCATCTTACTGGGCACTTCGGAATGTTTCATATCGCGGCCATAGTCAGCTTCCTTACCTTGGTCGCCGCGCTCATCCCGGTGATCACTCGCCGACCGCGCAAGTCATGGCTCACCCTTCACTACAAGTACACGTCCTGGTCCTACGTTGGTCTGCTTGCGGCCGCCGTCTCCGAAGCGGCTGTGCGCCTGCCGCACGCCCCGTTCTGGCCGGCGGTCGCCTTCGGCAGCGCGATCTTTTTCGGCGCGGGCGGTTGGCTCATCGCGCGGATGAAGGATCGCACCGTCGCCCGCGCTCTGCCGATAACCAAGGATCTCCTGCCATCTTCTCCACCGCCGCGACCCATGTGACGCGTGACGTGTGACGAGCGCTTTGTAGGGCAGGCACACCGCCTGCCTTTGCCTTAGCCGCCCCGCTGCGTCGAAGCGTTTTCCCTCACCACGGCGACATAACGCCTTGCTACGACACGTCACTCGTCACTTGTCACTTGTCACTCGTCACTTTCTTTGCACCCCCCTAGCTCAAGCAGGCGCACCGCCTGCTGCGATGCCCTCGGCAACCGGAGCGGTCGCCCTACAAATTTTCAGCTTTTGATTCGGCAGCGTGCTTCCCGAGCTTCTTCAAAAGCCGCAGCAACGTCACCCGCTCACTCTTTGAAAGGACGCCGGCAATGTTTTCCATCGCGGCGGCGTGCTCACCAAAGCCACGCGTAATCAGCGCCCGCCCTTTCGGTGTCAGTTCAACCTGGCGCACCCGGCGGTCGGCGGCGTGGCCTTTGCGCGACACCAGCCCTTTCTTCACCAGCCGATCCACGGCGACGCTGATCGAACCGGGCGTAAGCCAGACCTTGGGGCCGACGGTATTCACGGGGAGCGGTCCTTTGTGGAGGAGCGCTTCGAGGACGCGGAAATCGGAGTCGCCCAGGTCTGTCCGCCTGATGCTCTCCGCCGCGTGCGGGATCAGCGCCTGAAAAGCTTTCATGAAGACGAGCCAGAGATGAACGCCGGACGAATCTGTCGTTGGTTTGGTTCGTTTTTGTTTCATGGCAAATAGTTCCTTGACGAAAAGTCTATTGATGTCAATATAGTTGGTATCAACACAAAGAAACTATCATGAAAATCACTTCTGTCATCGCCCGTTTTCTACTGGGCCTCATCTTTCTCGTCTTCGGTCTCAACGGCTTTCTCCATTTCATTAAGGCCGCGATGCCCACCGGAGTTGCCGGGCAGTTTGTCGGGGCGCTCGCTGCCTCTAACTATCTGGTCGCCGTTTTTCTGCTCCAGATCGTCTCGGCGGTCCTGCTTCTGGCCAATCGCTACGTCCCGCTCGCCCTCACCCTGCTTGCTCCCATCATCGTAAACATCCTCCTGTTTCACGTCCTGATGGCGCCGGCCGGTCTCGGTCTGGCCGTCGGCGTAGCGGTGCTCTGGGTCCTCGTGTTCCTGAACGTCCGCTCCGCGTTCGCCGGCATCCTGCAGCAGCGTGTCTTAGCCTAACCCAAGGAAAAGAAATATATGGAAATCGGCGTAGACAGTTTTGTTGCGGCAACCGTTGATCGCGTCACAGGCCGGGCCATCGACCCTGCCAGACATCTCAACGAATTGCTCGAAGCCATTACCCTGGCTGACGAAGTCGGTCTCGATGTGTTTGGCATCGGCGAACATCATCGGCGCGAGTTTCTCGACTCCGCGCCCACTGTGATCCTCGCGGCGGCGGCGGCCCGCACCCGCCGGATCCGGCTCACCAGCGCCGTCACCGTCCTGAGCGCAGCCGACCCCGTGCGCGTGTTTCAGGAATTTGCGACGCTCGACCTGCTCTCCCAAGGCCGGGCCGAGATCGTCGCCGGGCGCGGCTCGTTCATCGAAGCCTTCCCGCTCTTCGGGCTGGAGCTCGAGGATTACGATTCTCTCTTTGCCGAGAAACTCGATCTCCTTCTGAAGATCCGCGAAAACACGCATATTCATTGGTCGGGCAGGCACCGCGCGGCCCTCACCGGAGAGGGCGTTTACCCGCGCCCGTTGCAGGACCCGCTGCCGGTTTGGCTTGGGGTCGGAGGCACGCCCGGCTCCTTCGTTCGCGCCGGCACCCTCGGGCTGCCCTTGATGGTCGCGATCATCGGCGGCGAGCCGCACCGCTTCCGGCCGCTGATCGATCGTTATCGCGAGGCCGGTCTCCGTGCCGGCCATTCTCTGGAAAAACTCAAGGTCGGCATCCATTCGTTAGGCTACGCGGCCGACAACGCGGCACAGGCCGCTGACGAATTTTTTCCCGGCTATGCGAAAAGCTTTACTGAGATCGGCCGGGAACGCGGCTGGCCGCCAGCCACTCGCGCCCAGTTCGACGCCCAACTCGGACCGACCGGCGCTCTCCTCGTAGGCGATCCAGAAACCGTGGCGGAAAAGATCCTGCGCGTGAACGAGTCGTTAGGCGGTATCTCCCGCCTGACCTTCCAGATGAGCGTCGCGTCTTTGCCGCATGCGAAACTCATGCATGCGATCGAGTTGCTCGGGACGCGGGTTGCTCCTCTCGTCCGATCCGCCCTCGCGTCCCAGATTGCCGCGTGACCGAATCACGTGCCCCGTAGCCGCCCCGCTCTGTCGGGGCGTCTTTGCCCCTCGTTCCCAAGTTCGCCTCCTCGTTCCCAAGTTGCACTTGGGAACGTGACCCAGAAAGCCCGGAAGCTAAGCTTCGGCATCATCGACCGTTCCCAAGTACAACTTGGGAACGAGGAGCTTGCTGCGCGACTCAATCCGCAACGTACCGTCGCGTCCTTCTTGTCTTTTATTTGTAGGGGCGGCGCACGACTCGCCTTCCGGCCGTCCCGGCTGCCTCCCTCGCATTATTTCCTGTCTATACAGGACACGCTCCGCTAAGAGCAGAGCGCCCCGTGCACGATTAGCAATGAACCCAGGTAACTTTTTCGTTGAGCTCAAGCGGCGAAATGTCTATCGCGCCGCGGTGGCCTACGGAGTCGTCGCATGGTTTCTCACCCAGCTCACGACCCAGGTCTTTCCGTTCTTCGACATTTCCAACGCAGCAATCCGGTTCGTCG
>JBEEHO010000014.1:0-5000 GCA_041167425.1 Verrucomicrobiota bacterium
GCGCGTTCACCGGCTATCGCATCGATATGACGAACCAGCAGTTTCGATTCGCTGCGAGACAACATGATGACGGACCGAAAACCTTCCTGGGAAAAACAGGCCCGTGGAATGGCGACGACATCATCGATGCATTGACGAAGCAGCCTGCGTGTTCGCAATTTCTCGCGCGGAAGCTCTGGCGCTTCTTTGCGGAAGATGAGCCATCCGCGCAAATCGTCGATGCGGTCGCGGCGCGGATTCGCGAGCGCAACTTCGAGCTGCGTCCGGTTCTGCGCGAAATCTTCAGCTCGAAGGAGTTTTATTCGGACTCGGCGATGCGCAGTCAGATCAAGAGTCCGGTCCAATATCTCATCCAGACCACGAAGCTGCTCGCCACGGAATTACCGGCCGCGCCCGTGGCGCAAAATGCGATGCGACAAATGGGTCAGATTCTTTTCGCGCCGCCGAATGTGAAAGGCTGGGACGGCGGCAAGGCGTGGGTCAGCACATCGACGCTCCTCTTCCGCTATAACTTCGCGAACTACCTGATCAACGGCGATGCGATGCGGCCCGCCGCCGATCCAGCGAAACAAAAAGGCGCCGATCTGGGATTTCGTCGCGGTCCCGGGTTGGCCGACATGCCGCGCCGGGAACCGATCGACGTGGAAAAAATTGTCCCGCCCGAATTGCGCGACAAGCCAGCCGCACTCGTGGCCCATCTCAGCGCGCGTCTTTTCCAGGCCCCAATTCCGGAGAATGAGCGCGGAGCGTTCCTGCAATATTTGAAAGCGCGGGAACCCGACAACGGTGACGCAACCATGCGCGGATTGCTTCACCTCATGATGAGCACGCCACAATTTCAACTCGCCTGACGAATTTATGGACGCCACGCTTCACACCCGCCGCAAATTCCTTCGCACCTCCATGCTCGGTGCCGCGGCTTCATGGACACTTCCCGTCTTTCTCGAGAAGACATTTTTCACCCTCGACGCGATGGCCGCCGAAGCCGTCACGCAGGCGGTCACGGGCAAAGATGGAACGATCCTTGTCGTCCTTCAGATGGCGGGCGGAAACGACGGCTTGAACATGGTGGTGCCGTTCGCCGATGACGCCTATTATCGCTCGCGCCCACGGCTGGGAATTCCCGCGGATCAGGTGCTGAAGCTCGATTCTTACGCGGGCTTGAATCCGAAGCTGGCCGGTCTGAAATCGATCTTTGACGACGGTCACCTTTCCATTATCCAGGGCGTCGGTTATCCCAATCCGAATCGCTCCCATTTCCGTTCCACGGAAATCTGGCAGACGGCTTCCGATGCGGACCGCAACGAGAGCGAAGGCTGGCTCGGAAAATATTTTGATAGCTGCTGTGCGGGCGCGGACCCGACGGTTGGCGTCGCCATCGGGGATCAGATGCCACAGGCGTTCGTCGGGCGCACGCCCACCGGCGTGACCTTTTCCAAGCCGGAACAATTCCGCTGGATGCCATCTGAGAAAAGGAGCGGGCCGATGAGCGCGGAGGAAACTTTCTTCCGGCAACTGAACGGCGTCGGCGATGAAGACGCAGCGCCGGTTGCGAACGATGGCGGATCGATCGGCGCGCTCGCCGGAGGCACGAAAGCAAATCAAAGCGCCGTCGATTTTCTCCAGCGCACGGCTCTGGATGCGCAGCTGAGCTCCGACAAAATCCTGGCGATCGCGCGCAAATATAAAGCGAACATGCCCTATCCGCAGGGGCAGCTGGCCGCAAGTCTCAGCCTCATCGCGCGCATGATCGCGGGCGGGCTGCCGACGCGAGTTTATTATGCGAGCCAGGGTGGATTCGACACGCACGCGGGCCAGCTCAACACGCACGATCGCCTCATGACCGAGCTGAACGATTCCCTCAGCGCGTTTGTGGCGGACCTGAAGCAGCAGGGAAATTTCGATCGCGTTCTGCTCATGACCTTCAGCGAATTCGGCCGGCGCGTGACGGAGAATGCGAATGGCGGGACCGACCACGGCGCGGCGGCGCCCATGTTCGTCCTGGGTGGCGCGGTCAAGCCGGGCCTTTTCGGAAAATATCCGAGCCTGACCGATCTGGATCACGGCGACCTTAAGTTCAACACCGATTTCCGCAGTGTCTACGGAACGATCCTGGACCGCTGGCTGAAAGCGCCCAGTCAGCTCGTGCTCGGGCACAAATTTTCTTCGCTGCCAATTATTGGATAACCTGCTCGTCCCCTTATGGAACTCCTCCTAACACTACTCGGTTATGCTGGTCTCGTCGTTCTCGTGGTCGTGTCGCTTGGCGGCTTTGCCGCTTCCGTGGCCTGCGCGTTGGCCGTCTTGATCAGCAACCACGGCTGAGGCGCCGCTCGCGGACCTAAGCGCCCGTCGCAGCCGATCTCCGCTTCCATTTGAGTGGCCGGCTGACTAACTCGCCACTTCGTTAAGTAACCAAAAGCTCTTCGCTTATCGGCCATGCTTCTTACTCACCGCTTCAATTCCGCCAGCACTTCCAGTTGCTAGCTCTCGGAGGGGAAGCTCAAAGGCTTATGGTGAGCTACTCATCTTTGCCATTTCTGATTTCTTTCCCGCAACTACCAGGGAAATTCCGCCCAGGACGGCGAGGGAGGCAAACAGAAGACGCAGCGTGATCGACTCATGAAGAAATAAGATCCCGCCGACTGCGGCGAAAACAGGCACGATGAGTTGAACACTGGCTGCGCTGGCCGCCCTCAAGCCAGAAAGCGCCGTGTACCAGATTGCATAACCTACGCCGGAAGCGATTGCCCCCGAGACGATGGCATATAGGATTCCGGCGCGATCGAGATGGATCCACGGCAAGAAGATAACGCCAAGCACTGCCGCCATCGGCACCGCGCGCAGAAAATTTCCCGCAGTCGCGCCGGCCGGATCGCCGGCATTCTTGCCGCGGAGCGAATAGATGCCCCAGGCCATTCCTGCGCCCAACATCAAGATCGAGCCTGCGAGAGGCGGCGCGGAGAGGCCGGGAAACACCAGCGCTACAAGGCCGGCCAAGGCTAGCACGAGTCCGATGTATTGACGCGCGACAAGTTGTTCCCCCTGTTGCAACGCCCAGAAAATCATTGTTGCCTGCACCGCCCCAAAAAGAAGCAACGCACCGGTCCCGGCGGGCAGAGTAAGATAGGCAAATGAAAACCCCGCGGCGTAGGCGAAAAGTGCCAAGGCAGAAAACCAGCTCCCCGCTTTCTGGAGCGATCGCCCGCGCATCCACACGATAATTCGAAGCGCAATGGCGCCGGAAACGATACGGATAAGGGTAAACGCGGCGGCATCAATGCGGGTTTGTTTCAGTGCCAGCCGGCAAAGCAGAGAGTTTCCCGCAAAGGCCATCATCGCCAGCAGCGTCAGGACAAAAATTCGAGTAGGCGTCATTCCCGCCCCTCGTTTTCTACGTCCTGTTTTCTCCTTTCAACTTTAATTTTGACTCCGAGTTCTTACTCCCGAGGTAAGCGGGCCCGGCCGTCTTCGAGCGACGTTTCCGACTACAAGCCAAATGCAGGAACGATTGTCGCACGCATCGCACACCCACTTGCGCCCTTCGCGCCGAATAGACCTATGTACGAACGTCACATAAGAAATAATGAATTCACCGCACCACAACCCGTCACCTCGTCGCGCCTGTTTTTCCGCGCGCTTGCTCCTCACGCTCATCGTCGCCTGCGGCAGCGGTGTGTTCGCCTTCGCTCAGACGCCAACCCCAACCCCAACGCCGACACCGACACCCGCGCCAACCCCAACGCCGACGCCATCTCCCGCCTTTAGCCAGATCATCATCTTTGGTGACAGCCTCTCGGATACCGGGAACGTTCGTGACCGGACGGATTCAAAAAGCGTCGGCACGGTTGACTATCCCAGCCACACTTTTAATTACAGTGACGGCCGGTTTACAAACAGCAGCGCGACCGATCCAGCGTCGACTACTTTCGTCGGCGTGTGGCACGAACAGCTCGCGCGAACTTTTCTAAAGATTCCGGTAGCGACTTACAGCCTCGGCGGTGGAACAGACTACGCCTTTGGTGGCGCGACCACGAAAAATGGGACGACGGACCAGGTGGTTGTGAGCACTCCTGTATTCGGCGACGTGACCGTGACGATCGATAACATGGGAAAGCAGATGGACGATTATCTGGCCGCGCACGCCATTGATCCGAATGCTCTCTACGTCGTGTGGGGCGGCGGCAACGATCTCTTCGATGACGACAGCGCGACGAGCGTGACTGCGACTGCGGCTCGCGCCACCGCGTTGATGAGCCGCCTTGCCAATGCCGGCGCGAAATACATCATGCTGCCAAACGTGCCGCCACTCGGCGTGGTTCCAAAATATGCGGGCGATTCGGCCAAGCAGAAGTCGCTTAGCGCTGCCTCCGCGAATTATCGGCTCGAGCTCAGCGCGGATCTCACCTCGAGCCTAAGCACCCTCGCCTCCCAGGGTGTGACGCCCACAGTTTATCCTGTCGATGCGTGGACGAACACGATCCGCGTCCTGAGCAACGGCCCAAAATACGGGTTCACCAACCTCGGCGGCTCGGCCCAGGGCAACTCCAATGTGAATCCCGACCACTACCTGTTCTGGGACAGCCTCCATCCCACCACTGCCGGCCATTATCAGACCGCGAAAGGCGCCAACGATGCGCTCACGATTCCGTTCGTTCCCAACGCCAAGGCGGTCAACATTGCGAGCCGCGTCTTCGTCGACACCGGCGAGCGAGTCTGCATCGTCGGCTTCATCGTCGCGGGCGACATCTCGAAGAAGGTTCTCCTACGCGGGATCGGGCCATCGCTCACCGCGACCAACGGTGTCTCAAATCCGCTGGCGGATCCCACCCTGACATTGTTCGACGAGTCTGGAAACCAGCTCATGACGAACGATAACTGGAAGCAGTCGCCGCAGGCGGCCGATATCATGAACACGGGCATCCCTCCCAAAAACGATTTGGAATCCGCCATTATCGCCACGCTTGCGCCGGGCCATTATACCGCGGTCCTCGCCGGAA
>JBEEHO010000015.1:0-7422 GCA_041167425.1 Verrucomicrobiota bacterium
CCACGTCGGCCCTGGCGTAATCTCCGTATATAAGATGGATGTACCAAAGGTAGGTCTGGGCCACCTCATCGCGCGGATAAGTTTGTGCGATGAGTTCGTAGGAGCGGCGGGCAGCCTCCAGGTTGCCCGTAACGACGATCTCGTAGAATGCTGCGATGCTCAGTTTTTCGTGGTCGCTCGTTCGCTCGCGCAGATCATAGGCCTTGCGGGCGTTTTCAGCGGCCAGCGTAAGTTCGCCTTGTGGTTGATAGGATCCGGCTAGCATCATGTAGGCCATGGCGAAATTGGGATCGAGGGCGACCGCGCGTTGGAAGAACGGAATCGCGGCTAGATAATCGTTATCGACATCGGTCGCTTTACTACCCAGGGCATAGGCTTGCAGCGCCTCCAGTGATGAAGTCGTCGTGTCTTCCGGTAACGCGTCGTACTTCTGAACCGATACCAGCGATTCGCCCAATCTTTGCCGCAACTTTGTCGCCGCTTGACCAAGCGCATTTAAAACCTGTTCCTTTCCAGCCGCTGTTTCCTGTTGTTGCGCCAGCAAATTGCCGCTTTTGCAGTTCACTGCTTTTAGCGAAAGGACATACTGTGTTCCCAAAGTTGAAATGGAGCCTTCAATCGTGGCGACGGCGCCGACCCGCTGACCCACTTCCCGCGCCAACTCAGGCGTAAGGCGCTCCGTCTTCACCTTCGACATCAAAGTCAGCGTGTGGGCGATAGCTGAGTCTGAGATCAGACTTAGAAACGGTGTTTGCTCAAGCTGCGCGGCGAGCCCTTGTCTTAGCGTGTCGTCAAAAACCGGGTCACCGGTGGTATTTGTGAAATCAGCGAGGACAATGTGGTCTTTATCCGTGAGGACTTTGTCTTGATGTGGCCAATAATAGAACGCGGCTGCAACGATCGCGAGGACTACAGTTAGCGCGACGAGCCAGCGTCCAGTCTTGCGTTGGATGGACTGGCCTGGTTCGACCTCTGATTCCAGCTTGATTCCTTCCGGCGTGATCTCGAATGCCCAGGAAAACACCAGTGCAATCGGAAATCCGATGAGCAAAATGAGGATGACAACTTGCATCGCCCATTGCGGCGCATTGAACGCGGGAAGGAAAATCGATGCCGCCTGGATCAACAGCCACGCAGCGACGAGATAGGCGACCGCGACCTTGTAAACATTGCGGCGTTTCAGCTCGGAAAAGAAATTGAGCGAGTTCACCTGGTTCTCTTGTCGTCTTGTGGAACTAATCCGATCCGGTCCGCCAGATCGGTGAAGCGTGGATCCGAGCGAAGATTGTCGAAGCTGGGCTCGATCTTCAGATTCACCAATTCGGGTGAGCGTTCCTCGTAAGCTTTTTCAAGCGACGCGAATGCCTGATCGTTTTCGCCGAGCCCGGCATGGATCGAAGCGATCTGAAAGGACGAGATGTATTTAGTCTTAGCCTGCTCCTGTAACTCGGCGATTATTTTCTGCGCCGCCTCTCGATTGCCCGACAACGCATAGGCATGTGCGAGCGCTGCGAGAAGGATCGAGTTTCTGCCGGGGGAGAGTCTAAGCTGCCCTTCGAACGCGGCGATTGCCTCTGCATACTTACGCTGTTGCTCAAGGATTAACCCGGGCCAGGGTCCCACAAAGGTCTTATCCATCTCAATCGTTTTCTGGATTTGATCGAAGGCCTGGTCGTATTGGCGCGCGTAGTAGTAGTGCCACGCGAGATGGAGGTTCATGAGGACGTCGAACGGACTCAGTTCCAGCGCTCGTTTGCTCTCAGTCAGCGATTCTTCGATCCTCCCCTGCGGCATCAGAAAGTGCGAATACCAATGGTGAGCGTCGAGGTCGTTGGGGTTGAGCTCGATGGCTCGCTTGAATTCTCTCTCCGCTCCGGCCCAATCCCAATCGTAGAAGAATGTGACGTAAGCGAGGGCTGCGTGAGCCTCGCCGAGCGTGTCATCAAGCGCGAGGGCGCGCAACGCTGTCTCCTTCGCCTTCGGCATCGCTTCGCGCGGCGCCACCTGGGCAAAAGGAACGACCAACGACATATAGGACTCGGACAAGGCCGCGTAACTCAGCGCGTCATTCGGATTTTTGGCGAGAGCCTGCTGAAAGTAATCGATCGCTTTGATCATGTTCCTTCCGTTCAGGAAGTATCGACCTCTTAAGTAAAGATCATGAGCTTCGGGATCGGACTGTTTATGCACGGGGGGCGCGAGTGCCAGCTTGAGCTTCAGCGCGTTCACGATCGCGCGCGTGATTTCATCCTGGACTGCAAACACGCCCTGCAACTCCCGTTCGTAAGTCTCCGACCAAAGATGAAAGCCGTCGCGAGTGTCAATCAACTGCGCGCTGATTCGAATCCGGTTCCCATCGCGCCTGAGACTGCCTTCCAGCACATTGCGAACACCTAGCTTCTGCGCGATTTCGCTCACATCGGCGTTCTTGCCTTTGAACGCGAACGAGGAGGTGCGCGCGACGACGCGCAATCCCTCCACCTTGGCCAGCGCATCGAGAAGCTCTTCGCTGATCCCGTCGCAGAAATACTCCTGATCCTTCGTCTGGCTCATATCGACAAACGGAAGCACCGCGATTGATTTTTCCTCTGCCGCCATGCTCGCTGTTCGCGCCGGCGCCTTATTTCGAATGATTTGGTAAGAGAGCAGGCCGGCGGCGAGCAGCGCGATACTCACAAGCAGCGCAGCGAATTTCCGCCGGCTCCACTGCGGAATCTTTTCGTCGGGCGAAACGTCCTCGGTCCGCTTCATTCCTTCGGGCGTCATCTCGAAAGCCCAGGCGATGACGAGCGCGACCGGGAAACCGAGCAGCACGACGGCAATGACGAGCTTGGCCGCCCAGTTGGGAATTTCGAGAACGGGGAAAGTGGAGGTCGCGATCTGGATGACGAGCCAGCCAACAACCGCATAGGCGACCGCGACCTTGTAAACGTTGCGCCGCTTCAGCTCGGCGAAAAAGTTCCCCGGATTCATTCGAGTGTCGCGGCCCTAGGGCCCGGCCGCGCGCGGTCTGATGCCAAGCGCTTTCTCGATCCCGGCCGGATCATAAACGCTTCCGCCTTTGATCACGGTGGTGATCTTGTCGAGGTCGCGAATGTTCCTTGTCGGGTCTCCGTCGACCAGAATCATGTCGGCAAGTTTTCCGGGGGCGATCACGCCGCGATCCTTGTTCACACCCATGACGAGCGCCGGCGTTAATGTCGCCATGCGCAAGACTTCGGCGGGCGGGATGCCGGCGCGCACATACAGCTCGAGTTCGTGATGGAGCGTGTAGCCGGCCAGCGCGTCTGTCCCGGGAATAATCGTGACGCCCGCATCGTAAAGCGCCTTGAGCAGCCGCAACATTGCTGGAAATGCTTCGCGGTAGGCCGCCGCTTTATCCGGCGGGACTTCGAGCGCGCCGCTGCGCATCGCGCGCCGGACTTGCGCCGGAAAGCGCGGCACGATCTCTTCCAGTCCCGGTGTCACCGCGGTCGGGTCACCGCAAAAAAGCCCTTCCAAAATGCTCATCGTCGGATCGAGCACAGTGTGATGCTGTTTGAGAAAGCCGATGAAGTCGCGCACTTCAGGCTTATCCGGCGTGAACTCGCGCGCCCGCTCGGCGACTTTGATAAAGCGATCGCGATTGCGCGTCTCCTTCACTTCCGGAAACAGGAAATTCAATTCGATGAAATTGAGGTGCTGAATTTCATCGGCCCCGTTTTCGACGAATTGGCGCGCGGACATGAACGCGGGGACGTGTCCACTCACTCGCATTCCCCGCGCGTGCGCGCGATTGGCGATGATCGGAACCAGCTCTGGTTTGACTGAGGAATAAATCTTGATCTGCGCATAGCTGTGATCGGCATACCAATCGACGTCCTGAATCGCCTGCTCAGCGGTATCGACCCGCATCTTCGTAGGACCGGCCAGCTCTCCGGTGCCGTCGATAATTCCTGCTTTCAGCACACGTGGTCCCAGCTCACGGCCATCGTCGAACCGCGCGACGCGTTCCAGAAAGCTGTCCGTGTCGTTCGCCATGTCGCGCGAGCTGGTCACGCCGTTGGCAAGATCGAGAGCGCCTGCGACGTCGTTGAAGTGCTGGTGATTGTCCCACAATCCCGGGGTGAGGAAGCGCCCGTGCGCATCGATAGTTTCGGCGTTGGCGGATGGCTTGACCTCGGCGTCCGGCCCCACCCGCACAATGCGCTCGCCGCTGACGAGCACGCTGGTTCCCGCGGTGACGCTAAGATCGCGCGGATCGAACAGGCGAGCGTTGCGGATAAGGAGGTCGGCACCGGGCTTGTGGGCAAGGGCGCGAGCGATTCGCTCCGACCAGGCAGCATCCGTTTTATCCTGAAGGGTGCGCAGCTGCGTGACCGCTTGCTCAGACTCAGCCGGCACGATGGAGAACCAGGACGATACCGAAGTCGCAATGCCATCGCGATCGAGCCAGATCGATTCCGGCGAAAAGCCGAGGCCGATAATGCGGTATTGAATCAATTCAATTTTGCCGGACGGCAAAGTCACTTTTCCTGCCTCTTCGATGCTCGCCTCGCCGGCGGGAAGGAGAGCCAGCTTGTGGTTTGGCGCTTTAAGGAGCGCGCGTGCAAGCACTGCGAGAAATTCCGGCGGCGCACTCATCGGCAGGTAGAACGGCTCGCCGGTCACGGCCTGCTCGCCCTGTTCGCCGCGGTTCTTCCAGCTCGCGTGCCCGTTCTTCATTTCGAAGCGTTCTTCGACGGGCGCCTTCATGTAATCATTGCCCCGTCCTTCGTATTCGGTCGGCACACCAGCGCCGTTGATTTTCCAGGTGGCGATAATGTGATCGCCGCGCCCGCGATCATTGTAGGAATACTCGGCACGCACCGCACCGCCTGGGTCCGTCTGCACGGTTTGCGTGCCGGCCAGGTTGCCTTGGATGAATATTTTATCCGTGCGTTGCTCAGCGGCCGCCGCTTCCACGATTGCGGCCAGCGTTAACGCGAAGGCAATAAGTATGCGCATGTTAGGTGGTCTTTTCAGTCTTCGGTTCGTTTATTGGCGCTGCGCCTGGCTCGGCGCCGTTGGAATAACAGGGGACCGCGGCGTGAACGATGGTTGCATCGGCGTCCGACCTTATGTCAAAAAAACCACCGAGCTGGTGCATTCTCTGACGCATGCCGGAAATGCCGACGCCGATCCGCACAGTTGGGTTTTGTCCTTCCAGCAGGCCCTTCGGAAGGCCATGTCCGCGATCGATGATCGTGAGATCCAAATTTCCGTTTACGCGAGCGAGGCGGACGATGGCGCAGTCGCTACCGGAATGGTGGTGCACATTCGCCAGGCTTTCCTGGGCGACCCGAAAAAGCGCAGTCTCGATTTCTGCCGGGCACCGCTGAATCTCGTCAGGGCAATCGAATTCCACTTTGATGCCGCTCCGTTGAGAAAAGCCGCGCAGGTAATCGCGCAGCGCTCCGGCGAGCCCGAAATCCTCGAGCGTCGGAGGATGAAGGAGGTGCGCGAGAGTGCGCAAATCACGGGTTGCTTTCGCGAGCACTGCCAGACTATCCGCGATGAGATTTTCCGTGGGCCGGTCGCGGCCCTCCATTGCTTTTTCGAGCTGGCTCAGATTCATCGCGACCACCGCCAGGTCCTGAAGAGTGGAGTCATGCAATTCGCGGGCAATGCGGCGGCGCTCTTCATCCTGTGCTCTCAACACCAGGGCAGGAAGCTCGTGCAAGACGGCTTCGGTCCGTTTGCGCTCGGTGATGTCGGTGCCGAAACTCAAGACCGCTTGAGGTGCGCCGTGCTCGTCCCGGAGCAAAGTGCCGCGGGCACTCACGATGGTTTCCCTGCCATCCTTGCCCGCTTCGCGGATCTCCCCGTGGCATTCGCCTGTTGTCAGCAGTTTTTCCAACAACGGCTCAAGCGCCTCGGGGTCGCGGTAGATCAACTCGGGAATTTTTCTCCCAATGGCTTCGGCCGCCGTCCAACCGTAGAGGCGTTCGGCACCCTTGTTCCAGAAAGTGACCTTTCCGTCGCCAAAGTTGCGGACGACGATGGCATCATGCGCCAGGTTCAGCAGGTTCGCGCGTTCGCGAAGCAATTGCTCGGCCTTCTTTGCGTCGGTGACGTCGATCGTAATGCCACGCATCCGGATCACGACGCCGCGTGAGTCGCGCACGCTCAACCCGCGAACGCGCACGATGCAAACCGAACCATCCGGGCGAGTCAGCCGGTGCTCGAGGTCAAGGGGCTCGTTGGTCTTGAGCGTGCGATCGAGAGCTTGCTGCAGACCCGGGCGATCATCCGGATGAACGATCTCAAGGAATGCCGGATAGCTTCGCGGCGCATCGTCCTGCGTCCTTCCGCTGATCCGGCATAATTCTTCGGACCATGTCATTTCATCCGTTTGCACTTCCCAAGTCCACCTGCCCAGATGTGCCAATTCCTGCGCCAGTTCCAGTTGCGATTGCCGGCGCCGCAGCATCTCTTCGATCTCCTTGTGATCGCGAAATTCACGGACGGCTATTTTGTAAACGACCAAGAATCCGAGAACGACCGCCGCGATACACACCTGCAACACCCTCCAGCGGGCCTCGAATGTCGGGACCAGGATCGACGCTGCCTCAATCAGCACCCACGTGATCACGACGTACGCGACCGCGACCCTGTAGACATTGGGCCGCTTCAATTTGGAAAAGAAATTGCGCAGGTTCATGGCAAATAACGGCGCGGCCTAGCTTTTATCCGACCGCACCGCGGTTAAACAGGAAGATTTCTGGCCGCAGCGGGAGAATGGATGTGTTCCGGTCGAGGTCCGAGGCCGATCAGGCGCGCGGGCCACGATCGCATGAATGGAAACCACTTCAGAAACCTGACGAACAGCGGAAGTGAACTGCCGCTCCTGGACTCGCGCCCGGTCACAACCCGGCGATGAATGAAGACCTGCATCGCCTGGATCACACGCGTCGGCCATTCGCGGCGCCTTTGCACAAGTTCCAAATCAGCGACAGATACCGGCCCGGTTTTTAATTTGGCCGCCAGCAAGTTCGCGGTCGCGACAGCATCCTGTAAAGCGAGGTTGATGCCTACGCCGCCGGCCGGGGACGTGGCGTGCGCGCTGTCGCCGATGCAAAGCAATCCTTGGCGACACCATTTGCGCAGCCGATTGATCTGCACGGTGAGCAGTTTGATTTTTGACCAATCGTCCAGCTCAGCGATGCGATCCTTCAGGAACGGCGCCAGCGCCACGATCTCCTCGTACAAGGCCGGCAATCCGCGTTGTTTGATCGCTTCGATGCCGCCTTTCGGAATGACGAACCCAGCCTGGTAATAATCGTCCCGGCTAATCAGAACGAGCAGCTTACCGTGGCGAAAGAATCCGAATAATTGTTCGGGATCGCCTGCGTGTTTGGAGATGTGCATCCAAAGGACATCGATAGGCACGCCCAGCTCCTC
>JBEEHO010000016.1:0-11839 GCA_041167425.1 Verrucomicrobiota bacterium
ACGAAGATGGCGGCGAAAGTAAGGTAGACGTCAAACCCCAGCGAAGTGAGCGAATGGTAACGGTCGCTTTTTCGCTCGAGCAGGATGGCGATGACAATTGTGGCCGCGCCGATGGTGATATCGAGCCGGGGAAAGATCACGTGCAGTGAAATGAAAAATAAAAGGAGTCCTACTCCGACGATGAGAAGCCGGACATCGATCGCCAGGTCGGATTTCGCTTTCTTCCAATCCGCGGCGGTCTGCGCGACTTGCAGGGTATAAAACGGAACCTGGGCCGCACCGGCCGCGCGGCTCCGGCTGGTGATGCCGCGCTGGGTCAAGACGGTCGCGAGAAGGATGAGCGCCGCGAGGACAAGGAGATTGGCGGGCAACACCTCGCGCATGAAATCACCCGGCTGCAAGCCCCAGGTGTGGGACTCGATGATGTTCGGCGTATCGCCCCAGCGAGTGGAAAATCCGCCGAGATTACTGGCAACCAGCGCGGCACTCAGGATCCAGCGCGACGGGATCTGGTAAGAAGCGCAGAGCCGGATGATGACCGGTGTCATGATCAGGATCGAAGTGACGTTGTGCATCAAGCCCGCCGTGACATAGGTGGCGACAAGCAGGATGACGACGAGGAGCGGCGTGGTCATTCGCGGATGGCGGAGGCGGACTTTGCCGAGTTGATGCCCGAGCCACGCGGCGACCCATTTGAATCCCTGCGAACGCTCAATCATGTGCGCGGGAATCGCGACCGCGGTGAAAAGAATGGTGATGTTTGCGTAATGCTCGAATCCGCTGCGCAAAATCGCGGGCGCGATCTCCCATTGAATGACGAGAAACGAGCAGCTGACGAGACTCATGGCCAGCGGGAGTGGAACTTCGTAGCGCGTCATCGCAAAGAAGGCCGTGAAGAGCAGCAGCAGCATGAGGGCTCCCGCGCTCCAGCTCATCTGCCAGGAGTTGGGGTCGACGGGGATTTCCGCGGGAGCGGGACCGGCCGCGGCCAGGGCATTCCCCATTCCAAGCAGGAAGAGGAAAAGGAAGAGAAAGAGGAAGCGCGGGGCGTATCTCATATGAACGAAACGGCCGAGCCCGGCTGGTAGGCGACATCGCGTGGATTGCGATGAGGTCGCAGGTGCGCAATCAAACGGATTCCCTGGGGTAGCAGTTTGGGTTCGAGAACATCGGCCACAGCGACATCCACAAAAAGGTCGGCACCCTCACGAAACGCCTCGAACACCAGCGCCTGCATTTCCTGGGCGGCAGTGCGGCAGGCCCGCGGGCCTTTGACCGGCTCACTGGAGTATCCCAGCATCGGCCCGTGCAACGAGGCCTCATCGGGAAGCAGAAAGGTAACTTCGGCCAAAGGAACGAAGAGCTTCGCCAGGTCCGGTGGCAGGGGAAGGACAAGTCCCACTTTCTTGCCACCGCACTCGCCCAGCAGCGCGCTGTTTCTTTTGTGGGCAATGATCCGCAAGTGCACGCTGACCGCGTCGAAGGCGAGATCCGGCGGAACGTTTTCCGCGTCCAGCATCCGGAGCCGCTCCTCCGCTTCCGGCGCACCATATTGGGAAGCGTACTTTAGAAGATCGGCCGTCGTCCGCGCTTTCTTCGTCTCAATGAGAAGCCGCAGGATCTCGAGCAACTCCACCTCATCTTTCGCGTGCGCCGCCCCGCCGTTCTTGGAAGTTGAAGATTCTGCCATGGATGGATGCCCTTTTCCGTCGAGCATCAGTGACAAATCGCCGGAAGGGCGTCAAGCTCGCCGGGGAGCGACGGTTATCGCCTGACCGCCGGAGCGTGGTCTTCCAGAACGAGGCCGAGCAGGCCCGCTTCGAATCCCTCGATGCGCAAACGCTTGCCGTCGCGCAGCACTTCGATCCAACCGCCGGCGAAATTTGCGGCAGCCCATTCGTAGGAGCTGTGCACTGGATTCCCGTTCGCCTCCAGGAGCTGATCGCCCGCGTGCAACTCCGCCGCTTTGGGCTGTTGGGGCAGGACGGCCTTGATCACGACGCTGACCGACTCGAGCACGGTCCCATCGCTGCGTTTGTGGATGACATTTTGGAAAATGCCGTTCGAGAATTTCGCCTCTCGCGTGCTGAAGCCGACCAGCGTTTCATCGAAGCCTGATTCGTAAATGCGCTCCAGCCGATCGATCTCATTATTCTCTTCCTCCGTGTGCGCCGCGTTGCCATTTGAGATAACGGCGAGAGGTTTGCGCGCGGTATCACACGCCTGCCGGGTGCGCCGTTTGCGCGCGCCGGTCTTATGCCATTCCGATTCCGTCCGAAGCACGGGCGCGCCTAACGAGTTCACATCGCAGCCCAGTTTCCATTCCGTCACGGGGCGTTTTTCCTCGTCGAAGAGTTCCTCGGTCGCGTTATGAGTAAGTCCGGCTTTAGCGGCATCCACCAACTGGCCCTGCGCATCTTCGTAGCGTGTCGTCAGGCGCCGGGTGCGCCCTTGCGAATCAAATTCCGGCTCACCGACGTAACGGTAATAGGCAAACTTGGCCGGATCGTGTTCGTCCAGCGTCTGGCGGCGGAGCACACCGGTAATGTCGTAGTCGTCGATCACCCGGTGATAGCCCGCGAAGTTGAAAACTTTTGCGCCGGTCGCGTCGAAAAACGTCTGCTCGATCCGGAAACTTTGCGGGCCTGAAGTGTAGGTCAGGCGCTTGATCGCGTAGCCTGGTTCGCCCGGCGTGGGCCGTCCTTCGGCGTCGAGAAATGTTTCCTCCGTGAGGTTCCCCTTCGCGTCGTGCCGTTGCGCGCTGCGCGATGTGCTCGTGCCGGTCGATCGAATCTCAGCGGGATGGCCATATTCATCGTAAGAGAAAGTGATTTCCCGCAACATCTCGAGCGCGCCGTCCGTCGCGATCTTGAAAAACTTGCGCCCGACGGTCTCGCCGCGCTCGTTGGCCGTGATTTGTTCTTCCGCCCAGCTCGGCGGATCGCCCGAGGTGCGCTGCCCGTTCAGGTCGAGCTTGGTCATGCGCGCAAGATTGCCGGAGGCATCGTACTCGGAGACCAGCGCCGCTACGCCATCCGCAGCGGCCGGGCGGCCCGCGGCATCGCGAACTTCCTGACGGATGAGCAAGCCCGCGGGATTCCAGATTTGGCTAAACGCGGCAAACCCAAAGCGGTTAACCGCGGGCTGTCCGTCCTGGCCGAGATTAATCACCTGCACGACTCGCCCATTCGCGTCTCGCTCGATCTTGTATCCATAAACACCCTCGCCATTAGTGGCCGGTTGCCCGGTGCCATTAAAAAAAAGAACCTTGAGATCGAACCCGGCTGCGTTGCGCTCAAATGCCAGATGCGATGCGCCGTTTCGGCCGGCCGCCTCGAAGCCGTGAAGATTAACAAAGCGCGCGCGCGCTGTGTTCGCCGGCGCGGACGGTGCTGGACGATCGTAAAGGATGCGCCAGTTCACCTTCCCATTCCGATCGCGCGACGTTGCTTCCAGCACCCGCTCTCCTTCGTAGGCAAATTCCACCGTCGCGCTCTCGGGCGCTTTCTCGGAGTAAGGATGCGCGCGCGTGAGGCCTTCAATGTAAATTGGAATCAGTTCGTCGTTCAGGGCCGCACGGAGCACCGCGGGATTTCCGCGTGGATTCAGCACTTCGACGAGAGTGATGGGCCCCCATCTCCCCTGACGCGTGAGTCGCAGGTGCGCGGCACGATGCGAGGCGCTGCCGCTACTTAAACGCAAGACCGGCTCCAGCACGCCGCGGACATAATCAACCCGGGCCGCGTATTCCACGTGAAGACGTTGATAAAATTCCCAGCGCCAGAGCTGTTGACCCGCCGCGGCCAACGCGAGGAGGAGCGCGATCGCCGCGACGGAATGCCACGGGTGACGCCGGATCCATTTCACCGTGCGCACCACCGTCGTCGGAGGCCGGGCCACGATAGATTCGTCATCGAGAAAGCGGCGCAAATCTTCCGCAAACGCGGCCGCGCTCGGATAACGGTCGCGCGGTTCCTTCTCGAGGCATTTCAGGCAGATCGTCTCGAGATCGCGCGAAATCCCCGGCCGATGCCACGCGGGTGAAACCGGATCCTCGGTAATCACGCGCACGGTCAGGGCGGTCTCGCTTTCTTCCGGCAGAAACGGCGGGCGGCCCGCGAGCATCTCATAAAGGATCGCGCCTAACGAGTAGATGTCCGCCGCGGCGCCGACGTCGCGGCTCGTTCCTTTGGCCTGCTCCGGCGCCATGTAAGTCGGCGTCCCGATCACCGCGCCCGTCAGAGTGAGAGAGGCGTTTCCAGTCAGGCGTTTCGCAATGCCGAAGTCGGTCACCTTCGGCACGCCATCGGGATCCAGCAGCACGTTCGCCGGCTTCATGTCGCGATGGACTACGCCGTTCTGATGCGCGAAATGGAGCGCGCGCGCCACGCTGATCAGCAATTGCGCTGCTTCCCGTGGCGGCAGCACAGCGCCGCGGAGCCGGTCGGCCAGCGAGCCGGTCTCGATATATTCCATCGAGAAAAACGGCGCACCGTCGTCTTCTCCCACCTCATAAATCTGGACGATGTTTGTGTGATGCAGGCTCGCGGCTGTTTCCGCTTCCGCCCGGAAGCGTGCGATCTCGTCCGGTCCGTAATGGCCGGTCAACATCTTGAGCGCGACCAGCCGGTTCAGTCCTTTTTGCCGCGCGCGAAAAACCACGCCCATGCCGCCGCGTCCCAGTTCGCCTTCGACCTGGTAATCGCCGAAGATGGGGCGGCCCGCTTTCGGCGAAGCTGGTGGGGGAGTGGAAGCGCTGGAATCGGTCATCACTTGGAATGATCTTGATCATTTTTAAGTGATGCCTCAAGCGCTACATGTTCACGGACGGGACCGTGCTCCGAAAATGCCCAAAAAATATTTCATGAAGCTCAAGCTCCTTACCGTAGTCGTTCTCGCCGCCGGCTTCGGTCTCGTTCGGATGAACGCAAAGGCCGAAGTGAACAAGGAGGAGGCCCGATTTCTCTCGAATGTGAGACAACTCATCTTCGAAGGGAAACGCAGCGGCGAAGGATATTTCTCGCCCGATGGCAAGGCGCTCATCTTTCAGAGCGAGCGCGAGCCCGACAACCCGTTCTACCAGATTTACACTCTGGATTTTACGTCGGGAGACATTCATCGCGTCTCCCCTGGCATCGGAAAAACGACCTGCGGATTCTTCCGGCCCGGGACCGACGAAGTGCTTTTCGCTTCCACGCACCAGGATCCGAAAGCGCGCGAGAAACAAAAAGCGGAACTGGAGTTTCGCGCGTCCGGGAAAGAGCGCCGCTATTCGTGGGATTACGATGAGGCGATGGATATTTTCGCGGCCCGCCGCGATGGCTCTCACCTCCGGCAACTAACGAAAGCGAACGGTTACGACGCGGAGGCGAGTTACTCGCCGGATGGAAGCAAGATCGTGTTCTGCTCACTCCGCGGTGCGTATCCGCTGGAGAAACTTTCCGCCGAAGATCGCAAACGCTACGAAACCGATCCCGCTTACTTCGGCGACATCTACATCATGGATGCGGACGGCTCGAACCAGCGCCGCCTCACGTCCACACCGGGTTATGATGGCGGCCCCTTCTTCTCGCCCGATGGACAGCGCGTCATCTGGCGGCGGTTCGATCCGAACGGCACGATCGCGGACGTCTACACGATGAAACTGGATGGCTCGGACGAGCGCCGGCTGACCGATTTCAAAGCGATGTCGTGGGCGCCGTATTTCCATCCTTCGGGCCAGTACGTCATCTTCACTTCGAACAAGCTCGGCTTTTCAAATTTCGAACTCTATCTCGTGGATGCGGCAGGCGATCACGAGCCTGTCCGGGTGACATTCACCGACGGGTTCGATGGCCTGCCGGTTTTCTCGCCCGATGGCAAACAGCTTTGCTGGACGACCGGTCGCAACGCCGATGGAAAGTCGCAGCTTTTCCTGGCGAATTGGAATCACGAAGCAGCGCTGAAGGCGATCGCGCAATCACCGCGCGCCGGCCAAAGCCCCGCTCCGTCCGTCTCGACGGCGATCAAGCCATCGGAACTGCCTTTAGGAACGCGGTCCGGCAACCCGGGCGCATCTGAAATCACCGCCGCGGATCTCCGGGAGGAAGTTCGCTTTCTTGCTTCCGACGAACTGGAGGGGCGAATGACCGGCAGCACGGGCGCGCGTCAGGCCGCGGATTACATCGCGGCCCGTTTGCAGAATTCCCGGCTGAAACCTGCGGGGGACAACGACACCTTTTTCCAAAAATTTGAATTCAACGCAGGTGTGCGAGTGGTGACGGAGAAGAACGAACTTCTCCTGCGCGCGGACGCAAAGAGCGAACCGGTCCGGTTCCAGGTCGAGAAAGATTTCGCGCCGCTATCGTTTACGGAAAACCAAACCGTGGAGGGCGAGATCGTGTTCGTCGGCTATGGCTTGTCCGTGCCAGGCAAGGGAGCCGAAGGCTATGATTCCTACGCCGGCGTGGATGTGAAAAATAAGATAGCGCTGGTGTTGCGCTACGTGCCCGAGGAGGTCGAGCCCAAACGCCGGCACGAGCTGAACCGCTACGCCGGGCTGCGCTACAAAGCGATGCTGGCGCGCGAACATGGCGCCCGGGCCGTGTTGTTCGTTACCGGGCCGAATTCCCCCAGCCGAGGCGAGCTCGTGAGCTCGTCTTTCGACGCGAACATGGCCAATTCTGGCATCGTGGCCGCGAGCATTTCGGGCAGCGTGGCGGAGACGCTTTTTCAGCGCGCCGGCAAGGATTTGAAAGCGCTCCAGGCCGAGCTCGACAAGGAAAATCCCCATGCGGAAAGCGGCTTCACTCTTCCGAACGTCACGGCCCACATTACGACGGCAGTGGAGCGGCTCAGAAAAGATGATCGCAATGTCCTCGCCGTGATTCCGCCTTCTGGTCCACCCGAGCGAGCCGAGTACGTGGTGATCGGCGCGCATTACGATCATCTTGGTTTCGGCGAAACCGGCGCGATGCAGCGCAAAGGCGAGGAAGGAAAAATTCACCCGGGCGCTGATGACAACGCGTCCGGCTCGGCCGCGATCCTCGAGTTGGCGGCGTCGCTGGCCGAAGAACGAAAAACGAAACCGGAGGAGTTCCATCGCGGGATCGTGTTCGCATTTTGGTCTGGCGAAGAAATCGGTTTGATCGGCTCGTCCCACTTTGTCGAACATCCGTCCGTCACCCTCTCGAATGTGGTCGCGTATGTGAACTTCGACATGGTCGGCCGGCTCCGCGAAAACAAACTCAGCCTGCAAGGGGTCGGATCATCGAAAGCATGGCGGCGCCTGATCGAGAAACGCAACGTGGCGGCCGGTTTCAATCTCTCGCTGCAGGAAGATCCCTATCTGCCCACGGACGTGACCGCGTTTTATCCGAAGGGCGTGCCGGTGCTGAATTTTTTCACCGGTGGCCACGATGATTATCACCGGCCGACCGACACTGCGGACAAACTCGACTACGACGGACTGGAGCGGATCACGAAACTGGCGCGCGCGCTGGTGGTCGATCTGGCGCAAGGCGACGAGCGTCCCGATTACGTGCAGGTGCAGCAAAGTGAAAACCCCGCCAGCCGCGAAACTTTGCGCGTTTTTCTGGGCACGATCCCCGACTACACCACGGAAGTAGCGGGCGTAAAACTCGCGGGGATCCGCGGCGGCAGCCCGGCGGAAAAAGCGGGATTGAAAGGGGGCGACATCATCGTCGAATTCGGGGGCCAGAAGGTTTCGAACATTTACGACTACACTTACGCGCTCGATGCCGCGAAGATTGGTCAGCCCGTGGAAATTGTAGTGATGCGCGACGGTCAGCGCGTGAAGATCACAGTCACGCCGGAAGCGAGGAAGTAGCGAGCGTTACGCGCCCGGGCCGAGCGTTCTTTCCACGTTTCGCACCGCGAAGCGGCTACGGCATGGCGACGTCCTTGTCATTCTGGTTGACGCGCGGAAATGGAAACCTCTAAGCTCGATTTATTCGAGGCGAGTAAAAATATGAGCGAGAAAGGCGGCGGGTTTCACTTTGGTAATATCGGCGGCAACGTGAGTCAGAGCGCGGGCGGCGATATCGTCGGGGGCGACAAAACCACTACAACGACCACCACGATTCAGAAAGGTTTTGCCGACGAAGAGAAGAAGGAGCAATTCCATTCCGAGATCGAGCAATTACGCGAAGCGCTGCGGGCGATGAAAACGGAGATCGAGGCGAGCGCGGCCCTCGATCAGGACAAAAAAGACGAGGTCATCGCCGAGATTCTCCAGCAGGTAAAAGCGCTCAAGGAAGTGAAAGAGAAAACAGCCGAAGTCCCGCCGGGCGGGCCGGCGCCGGCCCAGGTGGCGACCGAGATTGAAGGAACGCTGGATCGCGCGGGCGGTATCGTCGAGAAGCTACAAGGGCTGGCGGGCAAGGCCGGTGATGTGGCGGAAACCGTCAGCAAATTTGCGGTGAAATACGGTCCGCTCATCCTCAGCGCGCGACATCTTTTTGGGTTGCCCTGACCTGGCGCGCCCACCTGCTTATCCCCCCCCAATGCCAACAATTCCTCCATCGCAGCCCCCGCCCGATTCCAGCGGCATCCACGTCGGAGATGTCGGCGGGAGCGTCAGCTTCAGCGCGCTGGGTGACATCGTCAGTGGCGACAAGATCACCACCATCACCACGACGATCCAGATATCGGTCGAGGCGGTCACGCAGCGGCCGCTTATCACCACCTCGCCCTATCGCGGGCTGGATCGTTTTGAAGATCGCGACAAGGACCTGTTCTTTGGCCGGGACCAGCTAATCAAGAGTCTGCTGGCGCAGTTGAGCGCGAGCAATGTGCTGCTGGTGCTCGGCGCATCGGGTAGCGGCAAATCATCCGTCGTGCGCGCGGGACTGCTGCCGCACTTATCGCAGTTGATCGGCGCGCGCTTCCGTTACTTCACTCTCGTGCCGGACGTGAATCCATTCGAGTCACTCCGCAGCGCTTTGCAAGGCGCCGGGTTCAATCAGGCGCAAACGCGCGAGCTGGCCGACGCGCGGCCGGAGACCCCGGCCAAACTGATTCACACGCTGCAACGCAGCGGCGATCAATGGCTCTTCTTCATCGATCAGTTCGAGGAGCTTTTCACGGTCGGCGACGAAAAGCTGCGCGCCAGTTTCATTGCGGCTCTGGTCCAGATCGCACAGGACACTAACAGCTCGACCAAACTGGTCCTGGCCATGCGCGCCGATTTTCTCGATCGCTTCAGCCCTTTCCCGCAATTCGCCAAGATCATCGAGAAGAACATCGACTTCGTGGCGGACATGCACGCGGACGAGCTCCGGCAGGCGATCGAGCAGCCGGCGGCGCGACACGGCGTCGTGTTCGAGCAAGGCCTGGTCGAGGAGATCATTAAAGATGTGCAAGGCCAGCCGGGATCGCTGCCCTTGCTGCAATACACGCTCGATCTGCTCTGGCAGCAGGAAGCGTCGACAGACGGGCTGGCGGATCGCCATCTCAACACCCAGGCTTATCGTGAGCTGGGCGGCGTGCGCGGCGCGTTGCAAAAACGCGCGAATGAAATCTACGCATCTTTCGGCGACGGGACCGACGGAAAAAACGCGAGCCCGAAGCAGGAGATCGTGCGCCAGATTTTTCTTCGGCTCGTCGATCTCGCCGGCGAAGGATCCGACGATGCGGGTTGGCGTCCGGTCCGCCGCCGCGCTTCGATGGCCATGTTCGGCGCCGCGCGGGAGCAGGAAATCCTGGAAGCGTTGATCGATCAAAAACTTCTTGTGAGCAATCGCGAGGGCGATGACGCGACGGTCGAAGTCGCGCACGAAGCGCTCTTCACTTCGTGGGGACGGCTCAGGAATTGGATCGAAGCCGGCAAGCAGGTTATCTTCGCCAGGAACCGTCTCGCCGACGACGCCCAGCGTTGGCAGCATCGGCAGCAGGAAGGCGACACCGGCGCCGACGAAGAACTCCTCAGTGGCTCGCGCCTCGCGCAAGCGATCGACATGCGCGGACGCGGCGATTTTTTAACCGTGGTCGGCGGCCTGGGAGAACTCGAGACGCGGTTCCTCGACGCCAGCGCCGCCCTTCGCGAACGGCGCGCGCAGGAAGAGGATGCGCGCCAGCAGCGTGAGCTCGAAGCGGCGAAGCGTCTCGCCGCGGCGCAAAAAATCGCCGCGGGCCGTCTGCGGATAGGGTTGGCTGTTGCAATCCTGCTGCTACTCGCGGCGGTCGGGTTTGGCTGGGCTGCTCATCAAAGCAGGCTGACCGCTGATTCCGAGGCCCGGAAGGCTGATGCCGCAGCCCGAAATGCGGAGGAAAGGAAGAAAGAGGCCATCGCCGCACAGCAAGAGGCCGTCGCCGCGCAACAACGGACAGTAAGAGAGATGATCGAAGCGAGCTGGAAAGCCGGCAGCTATCTCCAGGACGAGAAAGCCAAGTCCTTGAGCAAAGAGGACCAGACGGCCTATGCCTCCAGTGGCTCGTCTATTCCCGGGTTGCGCTGGCGTTACGCGGGTCTTAAGACGTTGATCGACTTGGAGAAAATGAAGTCCCTGGCTCCTGTGCCCATCTTTCTTTCCGGTCCGCACGACCGCGACCTCAACTTCCGCTCCTACGACTTCGGCCGCTACAATCCCGCGTTCGTCCGGTGGGCCACCGATAATCTCATTCCGGCAGCTTCCAATCCGGCTTTTCGGGAGTTGACCGCGCCAACTTATCAGAAGCACGTGAAGGAGATCGCGCGCCTCTACTATCTCGCCTACTTCCATCTGGATAAGCATGCGTCCGAGGTATCAGACCTTCGGACGAAGTATCTCAAAAGCATCCAGGAGCACGTGGGGAAAACGTGGGATGAAGATTCCAGTTCAAGCCCGAACGCTGTTTACGAGACATTTTATCGCTTCTTCGCAGAGCAGTACGAGACCGGCAAAAATACAGATTGGGTGGTCGAAGGCCCACATCCCACCAGGCTCTCCTATCGCTGGCTTACAGATATGGGAGGCTACTACGCCCAGGCCGCTCCGGGGTTCTGGATCCGGCGCCAAATCGATGGCACGGCGCCGGATTTTTTTGCCGGCTTGAAGAAGCTGCTCGAGACCTACGACGCGGACTTCTTGAAGGATCCTAGCTCTCCATAGCTAAGGATTCGTCTTGTTAAGAGATTCCTGCAGCCGGTGAAATTGCGGATCTTCCTTCACTAACTCAGGCACAACCTTGTCGAGGAGAGCGAGCTGTTCGGCGCTCAGCTTGAAGGAGGTCGGCAAGGCCATCGCGCGGCGGCGCAATTCGGGATCGCGAATGTTACGGAAACTAACCTCGATGCGGTAGGGCTCCTCCAGCTGGGAAAGCGAAGGTGTGTTAGCTCCTCGATCGATAGTCGCCTTATACATTTCATCGCACTTATCCCGAATATCCATCCAGCGTCTGGCGGAAAGGACGTCCATCGACGAGATCATGCTGCTTTCCACTACGGACGCTACACTGGGCGGCGCGGGCGAACGTCCGTTCTTGTTTTCCCCGGCGACTCCCGCGTTTACGTTGACGATGATCAGGCGTTTTAGCGGCACCTTCGAATAGTTGATCCGGCGGTTGATGATGCCGTTGGTCTCGAACTCATCGAGGATGGATTGCAGCCCTTGGTTATCCACCAATCCTCCATCCGCGAGGTGAATGTATTCGTTTGTTTTGTTGTTGTAGTATTCCCATGCCTTCACTTTAAGGTCCGCATTCAAATCGGTGCGAGCGTTCTCGTGCCCCAGGACGTATTCAACGTCCTGCGAAAGGTCGAGAGGCGGTCCATAGTTTCGCAAGGTCAAAGGAGTAAGCAGAATGGGGAAGGCAGAGGAAGCGGCGCAAGCGTAGCCGACGGGATAGCTCCCTAAGTCAG
>JBEEHO010000017.1:0-3188 GCA_041167425.1 Verrucomicrobiota bacterium
TGAACGATCGCGCAACGATGTTCTTGCGCGCGAGCTGGCGCAACTCCGCGAGCGCATCCCACTCGGAGGCCGCGCCCGGCAAATCCAGCGACCGATCGAGACGGATGCTTTTTGGAACGGTCGCGTCGATCAACGCATCGAGATTTTCGAATTCGATTTCCGCCAGCATCGCGGCGCGGGCCTCTTGATTCGGGCCGATATGACGCCGCGCAAAGGAATCGACCCGGTCCTTTTCCCGCGCCGGAGAAGTGCGCTTCTTGTGTCCCGGTTCAGCGTTTTTCGCGGGCGAGTTCGTTTCTGCGGTGGGCATTCGGAATCCTACGGAGTGCGTCTACCCGTTCAAGCGAAACGGTTCGAATGGAGGGAAGGCGTAAATAATCTGATGCGCTACCGTTTCGGCGCCGGCCTGAAGGCAATTTGCTCGCCGGGCCACGGATGAGTGATTGCGGCGCGATGACCCACGCTGAAACCTGCCCTTTCAAACACGCCGATCAATTCGCCGATGTCCTTCCAGAAGAAGCTTTCGAAGAATCCGGGGTTCACCCCTTGATCGCTGCCTTGCGCTGCCTCCACAATCAACAGGCCATCGGGTTTCAGGACCTTCGCGACTTCCTGGGCGATTCGATCAAGATCGAAGGCGTGATCGAGCGAATTTGTATAAACGACATCGATTGAGTTCGGCGCGTATTGCAGGTCGTGGAAGTCGCCGTGCACGACGTATCGATTTTTTTCTCCGGGATTGAGGTCGATCCCGATCGCAAAACAGCCGAGATCGAAAAACGCTCTCACTTCCGTTCCGATGCGCGCGCCGAGGCAAAGAACGTTGCGGCCCTCCCAGGAAACGTCGAGCGCGGCCAGGCGCTCGCGCAAGGTCGAGCGGAAGGCAGTGTCGTAGCTTCCGAAATCATGCGTCTCCAGTTTGGCCGCCTGGTGCTCGAGATAAGCCTCGTAGGAATCGTATTTCCGGCTCTGGAACGCCTCGTTCTTCCAGTGCCACTCCTCGCCGAATTTACGGAAGAGCGCGCGCTTACGAAGAGAACGCCTGAGCCGGGTGAGCAACCGGAGAGGATTGATGGAGCTCATCAGAAATCCTGCGCTGGAGACCTTCCGCTATTTCGAATCGTACGTCTCCACGCCGTGCTCTTTCAAGCGTGCACGCAGTTCAGCCAGATGCTGTTTGTTCCGCGTTTCGACCGTGCACAGAACGTGGACGGCGGAAACATCGGAACCGGCGAAGGCGCGGTCGTGCACGACCTGTTTGATACTGGCGCCGGTCGAGGCAATCTGCGAAGCGAGATCGGCCAGCCCGCCCGGCCGATCGCTGATCATGGCGGTGAACCGGCAGAGCCGGCCGTCCGCGACCAGGCCCCGTTCGACCACGCGGCTCAGCACATTTGGATCGATGTTTCCTCCGCAGAGAAGGAGCACAACCCGCTTGCCGGCGAGCTCGGAAAGTTGCCCGGACAAGCAGGCGGCGAGGGGCGTAGCCGCAGCGCCTTCAACGACGCCCTTCTCCAGCTCGACAATTCGCAGGATCGAGACGGCAATCTGTTCCTCCGTGACCGTGACGGCGAGGTCCACCCGCGGCGCGGCAATCTCGAAAGCGTTACTCCCGACCTGCGCGATGGCCAGGCCGTCAGCGAGGGTAGGTTGCGTGGCAATGCGCACCGGTTTTCCTTCGCGCATCGCGGCCGAGAAACTCGCGACATGGTCTGCTTCCACTGCGATAATTTTTACATTCGGACGCAGACTTTTGACCGCGAGCGCAACCCCGGCGAGCAAGCCGCCGCCGCCTACCGGCACAACCACCGCATCGAGATCAGGCACTTGCTCGACGATCTCGAGACCCATCGTTCCCTGACCGGCGATGATGGCGGGATCATCGTAGCCATCGATATAAGCCAGCCCGCGTTCCTTCTCGATTTCATGCGCGTGCGCCTTCGCCTCCGCGAAATCCTTTCCGTGCAGGACAACCGTGGCGCCGAGCTTCTGGCAGTTTCCGATTTTGATCAACGGCGCGTATTTCGGCATCACCACCGTCGCCGGAATCCCGAGCAATTTTCCCTGATAGGCCAGAGCCTGGGCGTGGTTACCTGCCGAGGCCGCGATGACGCCGCGTTTCTGTTGTGCGGCCGGCAATTGCGCGAGAGCGTTCCGCGCCCCGCGTTCCTTGAAGCTGCCGGTGCGTTGCAAGTTGTCGAGCTTGCAGAAAATCTCCATCCCGGTGATTTCGCTCAGGGGAATCGAGGGCTGGCAGGGTGAATAATAAACCGCGCCTTCGATCCGGTGGCGCGCTTCTTCGATATCCTTCAACGTAATCACGCGGGTATTTCATATACCCCGGCGCGATCAGGGGCAACGTTTTCGCGTTAGTGGGCAAACGGCCTAACGACCCGAATCCAGCGCTTCACGGATCTTCTGCGCGAGCTGTTCCGAATCGAATGGCTTCGGCAGAAAGAATATTTCGTGGTCGTGGCCATCGCCGAGATGCAGCGACTCCTCGAGGTAACCGGAAATGAAAACGACTTTTGTGGAGGGACTGGTTTTGCGCAGCCAATCCGCAAAATATCGGCCGCTCATTTGCGGCATGACCATGTCGGTGAGGAGAAGATCGATTTTCTTGTCTCCACTTTCAGCGATGAGCTGCTGCGCATCGTCGCCGTTCGCGGCTTCAATCACGTCGTAGCCAAGGCTCCGCAGAAGACGCACGGAAATGTGTCGCACGCTGATGTCGTCTTCGAGGACGAGAATGCTCTCGACGCCGGCCGGCATTTTGCTTGCGCCAGGCTTTTTGTAAGAGGGTGGAGGAGGCGCTTCCAGTTTAGGGAGGAAGATTTTCACGGTGGTGCCTTGGCCGAGCTCGCTTTCCACGCAGATGTGACCGCCGCTTTGCCGCACGATTCCGTAACTGGTCGCGAGTCCAAGTCCACTGCCACGGCCTTCGTCTTTGGTGGTGAAGAAGGGCTCGAACAAATGCTGCTTCACTTCATCGCTCATGCCGGCGCCGTCGTCGGTCACGCTTATGCAAACATAATCGCCCGGAGCCAATTCCTCCGGGCTGAATTCGTGTTCCTCGGCACTCTCGATGGTCGCCGTGGTCGTTTCCAAGGTGAGGCGTCCGCCGTCTCGCATCGCGTCGCGCGCATTTACCACCAGGTTAAGAATAATTTGCGTCAGCTGTCCTGGAT
>JBEEHO010000018.1:0-7065 GCA_041167425.1 Verrucomicrobiota bacterium
ATGCCAACCGCCGTTCCGGACAACAGCTTGAAATGAAAATGCTTGGGGCTGAAAAGCCAGGCCACGCTCCGACCGAAAATTCCTCTCTGTGCAGCGGGTGTTGAGATGGGCGCGTCGGTGTGCGTCATTATAAATTCCACAAAAGCAGGTCTCCTGCCATACCACTGGAGCGCGAATGCGTGTCCCAGCGTCCGACGTAGCTAAGCAAGCTTAGTACCGAACGCGTACGAGAAATAATCCGGCCGCCGGCGCGGCCACGCGGCGATACGAATTTTGCTGACGCGGCGATCGAAGACGCGCGCGGATTTCCCGTGGAGTGGAAATCCCCAGACCGACCCGGACGATGGTGCCCGCCATCATGCGCACCATCTTGTAAAGAAAGCCGTTGCCATCGAATTCGATCGCAATGCAGGATCCCGCGCGCCGCAAACGAATGGCCTTCAGCGTCCGCGTCGTGTCGGTTTCGGGTGTTCCTCGATTCGCGGCGAAGGCCGCGAAATTGTGGTGGCCGCGGAATTCTTGCGCGCCAACTTTCATGCGCTCGAAGTCGAGCGGACTCGCCACGTGCCAGGCCCGACCGCTTTCAAACGGCGGCAGCACCCGCGCATTCCAAATTCGATATCGGTACGTTTTCCCTTTGGCCGAAAAGCGCGCATGGAATTTCTCCGAAACGAACTGGCAACGCATCACGCGAATAGCCGGCGGCAGCACGCCGTTTAACGCGGCGACCCACCGCTCCGGCTGGTAGCGGCGCTCGGGCAGATCGACATGCGCGCATTGTCCCATCGCATGAACACCCGCGTCGGTGCGCCCAGCGCCGTGAACGCGCACCGGTTGCGAGCAAATGCGCTGGAACGCTTCTTCGAGGCGATCTTGAATCGTGTTTCCGTTCGCCTGACTCTGCCATCCGGCAAACGCGGCGCCGTCGTAGGCGACGATCAGCTTGAGCCGCGACCGCATCTAATCGGCCGACTGGATATCGCGGTCCGCTTCGCGATCACGGGCACTTTGCAATCCATCGAGATAACCTTGCAGAATCATTTGAGCGGCGACCTGATCGACGAAGCTGCGGGAGTTGCGCGTCTTTTGTCCGCCATCGTGCAGGGCGCGATTCGCCGCGATCGTGGTGAGACGTTCGTCCCAGGTCACCACCTCACACGACACCAGCCTCCGCAGTTTCTCGGCAAAGGCGAGGGCTTCTCCGGCAGATTCGCCGGCCGCGCCATTCATGTGCCGGGGCAACCCGATCACCACTCGTTCCGCATTTTTTTCGCTTACGATCTCGGCAATCCGTTTTGCCGCCTCGCGCGTGGCGGGAATTGTCTCAACCGGATGGGCCAGCATCCCGAGTTCATCAGAGACTGCCACCCCGATGCGCGCGCGTCCAAAATCCACGCCGAGAATCCTCCTTCTGATCGGCAAGCTGCTCACTGCAATCCCTCCGGAAGTTTGCCGACAAGGTTCTTGATCTTTTCGGCCTGATGCCGATGACAAATCAAAACGGCATCCGCCGTCCGGACCACAATCAAATTGTGCACGCCCAGAAGCGCGATGCTCGTCCCATCGGGGTTGACGATAATATTGTTGGTCGAATCCAAAGTCGTGATCTCGCAGTTGGCTGCATTGCCATCCGCGTCGTTTTGAAAATATTTCACCACCGCGCGCCAGCTGCCGACATCATCCCAATCAAAAGTCGCCTCCACGACCAGAACGCGATCGGCCTTTTCCATGATGGCGTAGTCGAACGAAATCCGCGGTAACTTGGCGAACCGGTCCCGGATTGTTTTGTCGAAATTTTTTGGCGCGCGCAGTTGCGAAATGAAACTCGCCAGCTCGGGCGTGTGCCGGTTGAACTCGCTCAGCACGGAAGGGACCGACCACACGAACATGCCGGCATTCCAGCGAAAATTTCCTTTCCGCAAAAAAGATTCGGCCAGGTCGGTGTTCGGTTTTTCGCGGAATCGGATGACGCGATGAACGCCGCTCTCGCGCGGCACACTTCGAAGCGGCACGGCTTCGCCCTGCTCGATGTAACCGAAACCAGGACACGCCCACGTGGGTTTGACCCCGATCGTTACGAGCGCGCCGGTCTCTTCCGCCGCCGCCGCGGCTGTCGCCAAAGTTTTTTGGAATGCAGCGGTGTCCTTAATGACGTGATCTGCCGGCAGCACAATCATCGTGGCGGAATGATCGCGCACGGCCACCCAACCGGCGCCCAGTGCGACGGCCGCGGCCGTGTCGCGCTTGGCTGGTTCGGCCACGATATTTTCTTTCGGAAGATCGGGCAGGAGTTCACGCACCGCGGCTTCCTGTTCCACGTTGGTAAGAATCAGAATGCGTTCCTGCGCCACCAATCCTTCGAGGCGCGCCACGGTCTGCTCGAGCAGTGTTTCCTTCGCCACCAAGCGCAGCAATTGTTTCGGCCGCGAGCGCCGGCTGAGCGGCCAGAAACGCTCGCCGCTGCCGCCGGCGAGGATGAGCGCATAGATCGGATTGGACATGATAGGTGATGCGAAAAGGCGGCGCTACCCGATCATGCGGGCCGCGAGATTTTCCCGTTTCCTTTTCCAAAACGAGACGTATAAGGGTATGCGATGTCTCTCTCGATATCCATTCCAAAAACCGCCGAGCAGATTCCGCTCGATGGTTTGCTCGTGCTGACCCGCACCGCATTTGGTCTCGGGATCGGAATGCTCGTCGCCGACAAAATCCGCCGGCCGATCCGGCAGGCTACGGCGATCGCACTCGTCTCAATCGGCGCGCTTGCCGCCGTGCCGCTGCTGGTCAAACTGGCGATGGAGCGAATCAACCGGCCCGAGTCCGAGCGCGGAAGCCGAAATCGATTGCGCTCTATTCGCGACGACTCGGGCTATCCTTCCGAAGCGGACGTGTATTAGCGCGGGAAGGGCCGGTGGCCTTCGGACTCCTGCTTGATTCCCTCCCTGGCCCAGCGTAAGCCTTTCGGTTCATGTCACGGTCTCCTGCTCCTCCGCCTGAAGGTTTGCGCGAACGCTGCGCCGCGATCTCACGGGAAGAGAGCGGCTTGCGGGAGGGCGGCGGTAAAGCCGGCCAGGATCGCCAGCATAAAATGGGGCGGCTCCTCGCGCGCGAGCGCATCAGCCAGTTGCTCGATCCGGGCTCATCATTTTTCGAAGTAGGGCTTTGGGCCGCGTACAAGATGTACGAGCAGTGGGGCAAAATCCCCGCGGCCGGCGCGGTTGCGGGCATTGGAAATATCGCCGGTGTGCCATGCATGGTCATCGCGAATGACGCCACTGTAAAAGCGGGCGCGTTTTTCCCCGCCACGGCCAAGAAGTTGATTCGCGCCCAACGGATCGCATTCGAATCCGCCTTGCCGATTGTTTACCTGGTGGATTCGGCTGGCGTCTTTCTCCCGATGCAGGACGAAATTTTCCCCGATGAAGACGACTTCGGGCGCATCTTTCGCAACAACTCCGTCATCTCCGCGGCAGGTCTTCCGCAATTCGCCGCGATCATGGGTAATTGCGTGGCCGGCGGCGCGTATCTTCCCGTCCTGTGCGACAAAATTCTGATGACGGAAGGCAGTGGTCTTTATCTCGCGGGTCCGTCACTGGTGAAGGCGGCAATCGGCCAGGTGGTCGAGGCCGAGGAACTTGGCGGCGCCAAAATGCACGCTGAAATCAGCGGCACCGTGGACTTTTACGAAAAGGACGATTCAGCCTGTTTGAAGCGGCTGCGTTCGCTCGTCGCTTTGTTGCCTGAAGCGGAGGAAGCGAAGCAAGCCCAACCGAAGAAGAAATTCGCGCCGGCAAAAAAGCCGGAGGCGGTTTACGAATTAATGAGCCTCGACGGCCACAAGCCGTACGATGCGCGCGATCTTCTCGCTTCGATCATCGATGCCGATTCGCTGGATGAATACAAAGCCGATTATGGCAAGACCCTCGTCACGGCTTATGCCCGCATTTCGGGGCGTCCCGTGGGAATCGTGGCGAGCCAGCGGCTGCAGGTGCGCACGAAAAAGGAAGGCATTCAGATGGGCGGCGTTATCTACGCAGACAGCGCTGACAAAGCCGCGCGCTTCATCATGGATTGCAACCAGACGGGCCTGCCGATTATTTTTTTCCAGGATGTCACCGGATTCATGGTCGGTCGCGACGCCGAGCAAAGCGGCATCATCCGCAGCGGCGCAAAACTGGTGAACGCAGTCAGCAATTCGACCGTGCCGAAAATCACGATCGTGGTCGGTGGATCTTTTGGAGCGGGTAACTATGCGCTTTGTGGCAAAGCCTACGATCCGCGTTTCATTTTGGCGTGGCCCAATGCGCGTTATGCGGTCATGGGCGCCGCGCAGGCTTCCGACACCATCTTCAGCGTGCTGGCGCGCGCGCAGGATCGCGGCGACAAGAAATCATCGCCAGAGGCGCTGGAAGAATTGCGCGCGACCGTGAAGAAAAATTACGAGGAGCAAACGGACATCCGTTACGGCGCCGCGCGCGGTTGGGTGGACGCGATCATTCAACCGCACGAAACACGTGAGGTCCTCACCCGGCTGCTGCAATACGTCTCCCGTCCCATGCCGAAGGCGCGGTTCCACACCGGCGTCGT
Organism: Verrucomicrobiota bacterium; assembly: GCA_041167425.1. Taxonomy (GTDB): domain Bacteria; phylum Verrucomicrobiota; class Verrucomicrobiia; order Chthoniobacterales; family UBA10450; genus AV80. The sequence goes on from JBEEHO010000018.1 coordinate 4,588, forward strand.
GCAAGTCTAACGATCGGCTGCGACCGCGGCCGAGAATTCCCCGCCGATCGCGCGATTCATCGCCGTGACGTGGCTGAGTGAATCCCGTATCGGCAACCTCACGCCACGCTGCTCCAGAGCGCGAACGACTTCTTCCGTCGGAATGTTTCCGACGAGGTCATCTTGCGCGAAGGGGCATCCGCCAAGCCCGCCGATCGCGGAATCGAAACGCCGGCACCCGGCATCGAATGCAGCCAGCACCTTCGCACCAGCTGCGGCGCGCGTGCTGTGCATATGAATTCCGACCTCGGCTTGTGCCGTGCCCCGCAACACCTCTGCCACGACTCGATGAATCCGTTCCGGCTCCGCCGCTCCAACCGTATCCGCCAGGGAAATTGCGCTGATCCCCATGCTAAAGATCGCTCGCGCCGCTTCCACGACCTTCTCTTCGTTCCACAAATCGCCATAAGGATTACCGAACGCCATTGAAATGTAGGCGACTACTTTCAACGCAGCTTCGTCCGCCGTTTCCTTGATCTTCTTCAACACCGTCTGGTTCTCCTCCAGCGATTGATTTTGGTTTCGGCGCATGAACGTATCCGAAATAGAAGACGGATAACCGAGCGTCGTCACTGCTCCGGTCGCCATGGCCCGCGCGGCACCCTTCTCGTTGACGACGATGCCGATAATTTCGACATCGTCGGGCGCGCCCAGTTGCGCGAGGACTGTCTCGCTGTCCGCCATTTGCGGCACCGCTTTGGGTGAAACGAAACTCACCGCATCGATATGCCGGAAACCGGCCGCCACCAGCGCCCGCAAATATTCCGCCTTCCGGCTGGCGGGGATCTGGCGCGGCAACCCCTGCCAGGCGTCGCGCGGACATTCGATGAGCTTGACGGATTCCATCGTGACGAGTGTTACTGACAGCATAACTTAGATCATGCCAGTCGTTCTCGTCGAAAAACAAACACCGCAGATTACGCGCATCACCCTCAACCGGCCGGAGCGGCGCAATGCGCTCACGATCGAATTGATGAGCGAGTTGACCGCGGCAATTGAAGCCGCCGCGGCCGATCCGAATCAGCGCATTCTGATTTTGCGCGGAGCCGGCAAAGCGTTCTGCACCGGTTTGGACTTGGAAGCAGCCGCGGACAACTCAAAGGCGCACGCTACGGCGGAAAAGGTTGCGCAGATGTTGCTCGCGCTCGCGGAAACGCGCCTCGTCACCATCGCGACCGTCCATGGCGCTGCTGTCGCCGGCGGCGCGGGAATCATGTCGGCCTGCGATTTCGTCGTCGCCGCGGAACGGACAAAGATTGGCTATCCCGAAGTGAGACGCGGATTGGTTGCGGGCCTCGTTATGACATTTCTCCGGCGGCAACTGCGCGAGCGCGATCTCCGCGAATTGCTTCTGGCTTCCGAGCTCATTGACGCTGAACGCGCCTTTGAAATCGGACTTGTCAATCGAGTGGTTCCAGCAGCCGAGCTGGAAAATGAAGCGCAAAAAATCGCCGCTTCCGTTTTACAAGGCGCCCCCGGTGCGATCACGAATTCGAAACGATTGATGGAAGAGCTCTGGTCGACGTCGTTTCGCGATGACATTGAACGCGCGTTAGGTCACCACATGGAAGCGCGAGAATCTGCTGAGGCCAAAGAAGGAATCGCGGCATTTAACGAGAAGCGTCCACCGAACTGGGTGAGCTAGTTTGGGCTCTCTCGCTGGAGGAGGGCTGGAGGGGAGAGCGTCATCCCGAGCCGCGCAGACGGCGAGGGACCTCCCACTCGCGGAGTCACGTACGCAAAATCGCTTTCGCGATGCCCGAAACGAATATGGTGAAGCTGCGGTTTGCCAGGGTGTGTGACCTTCGAGCAACTGGGAGGTCCTTCGCCGTCTGTCGCGGCTCAGGATGACTCCGACCGAAGCTCGATCAGTATTCCGCGGTCTCGAACGTTATCCCGGCGGCGAGACATTCCGGGCACAGCCGATAGTTTCGGTTTTCCGATTCGGCTTCTTCGGACAAGATGAAAAGTTTGTGACAGGGATCGTGCAGGCAATTGACGAACCTGCTGCTGGCACGGCCCGTGTGCGCGCAGCGCCCGATCTGCACGAGACCTTCTTCCACCCGCACGGTCATCCGTTGATCGAAGACGAAACATTCTCCCTGCCAATGCTCGTTTCCGAATTGCTCCTGGTAGGCCACGATCCCGCCATGCAGCTGAAAAACCTTCTGGAACCCTTCGCTCCGCAAGAGCGCGGACGCCTTTTCACAACGAATCCCTCCCGTGCAATACATCAGCACCGTTTTCTCTTTCAGGCTTTGCAACTGAGCGACGTAGCGCGGCAGCTCGCGAAAATGTTCTATCTCGCATGCGACGGCGTTCTCAAATTTTCCCGCCTCGGATTCGAACCGGTTCCGGATATCGAGCAGAACGGCATCGGGATTTTCCTCCAGCATCTTTTTCCACTCGCGCGGACTGAGATGATTGTCCTGGTCCGGT